>NZ_LYXG01000022.1:0-22950 GCF_001663515.1 Halomonas sp. G11 | reverse complement strand
TTCCATGAATTTGAGGACAGTGACGCAGGCGCTCACCGGCTGGTGTTTGCCGACGACCCGCAGGTACTGACCCATCTCGGCGAGCGCAGCTACCACAGCCGCGCGGGTGGCACTGCACCCACACGTCATGTGCGCAAACTCAGCCACACCGCCCGGGTGGGAAGTTCGTCCGCCACGCTGAAAGACTACAGCTTTAAAAATCCCGCCTATGCGCAGCTCCACGACCACCTGGGCCGGGACGTCGAGCAGCACGGCCAGCAAGTGGACTACGAACACTACGACTACCCTGGCCGCTACAAGCAGGACGCCTCCGGCGAGCCCTTTACCCGTATCCGCCTGGAACAGCTGCGCCGGGAAGCGATCACCGCCAGTGCCGAAAGCGACCTGCCCGAACTGGCTCCCGGTGTGCGTTTCACCCTGACCGACCACGACACCGACAGCCTCAACCGCGACTGGCAGGCCATCAGTGTTCTTCACCACGGCGAACAGCCCCAGGCGCTGGAAGAGGATGGCATGATTGTCGGTAAAGAGTCTCAGGGCGATGCCAACGGTATGACCCGCTACCACAATCAGGTCACGCTGATCCCCGGTGATGCCCCCTGGCGAGCAACCCCGAATCCCAAACCCCGCGTCGATGGACCCCAGGTCGCCTTTGTGGTCGGCCCGGAAGGGGAGGAGATCCACTGCGACGAGCACGGCCGGGTCAAGGTCCAGTTCCCCTGGGACCGCTACGCCGAACCCAATGAGACGGCCAACTGCTGGGTGCGGGTTGCCCAGGGCTGGGCTGGCGGTGGTTACGGCAGCATTGCCATTCCGCGTATTGGTCATGAGGTGATTGTTTCGTTTCTGGAAGGCGACCCGGATCAGCCGTTGGTCACCGGGCGTACTTATCACGCCGTCAACACCGCGCCGTACCCATTGCCGGAACACAAGACCCGCACGGTGCTGCGCACCCAAAGCCACAAGGCCGAGGGCTTCAACGAACTGCGCTTCGAAGACCAGGCCGGCGAAGAGCAGATCTGGCTCCACGCCCAGAAAGACCTGGAGCTGCTGACGCTCAACGACCGCACCGAAGAGATCCGCCGCGACAGCCACCTCAAGGTCCACAACGATCGCATCAGCGAGATCGATAACGACGATCACCACACGGTGCATAACAATCGCCATACGAAGGTAGACGGCGACGACCACCTGATTATCGACGGCACCCGCCATGAAAAGGTTGGCCGAGCACACCTGCTGGAAGCAGGACAGGAAGTGCATCAAAAATCAGGCAGCAAAACGGTGATCGATGCTGGCGCAGAGATCACCCTCGAGGCCGGGGGTAGCTTCCTGAAAATCGACCCCAGCGGCGTCACCATTGTCGGCGCCCAGGTCAAGATCAACTCTGGGGGCAGCTCTGGTGCTGGGAGTGGACAGGCGGTAATCGATGCCTTGTTACCAGGACATGTAGCAACCGAGCGGCACGAACGCATTGCCCCCTTACAACAAGATCAGCTAATGACAGCGGCCTTGCAAGGCGCTGCGGTGGTTGAGGTATGCCAACGGCTGAAGGACGGCAATAACGATAATGTGCATCGCTGCGCCCTGGGAGATGAATGCCCATGTCGCTAAGCACGCCCCCGTTATCGGTCTTCTATTTGATCGACTTGGCACTCTATCCACAGCTGCTGCGGCAAATGTTCGAAATAGACGAACGCCCTGTCTACGAGCGGCTGTATTTGCAAACGGCTTACGCCCAGCATGCGCAACAAGGGCCAATCTTGATCAGCTTTTCCAATGATCGTGCTCATGTTATCGCTGCCAACTGGGTGGCGCAGGGCGCCTCTATCGAACTGCATAGCGATGCAAGCCTGCCAGAAGTCGCCGCGCATTACCGGCAATTAACCCATGTAGAGCGACCAACGGGGCCTCCTGCCCTGTTTCGTTATGCCGATTCACGACTATATGCCGGGTTGGCCAGTGTGTTGACCGAGGGAGAAACGCACGCACTGCTGGGCCCGATCGCCGCCATGAAGGGTGTTGTCAACGGTGAGGCATGGCGGCTTGACTCTCCTGCGCCTGATGAGGAACCGCTGGGTACGTTCAGGCTGACCGTTGACCACGAGCAGGCCTTGCAATGCGCGCGTGATCAAGCGTTCTGCAGACAGTTGGCCAGTGACTATGGCGTTGCGTATGCGCTAGTGCAGCAATGGTTGCAACAAATGAAGGCGCTATCTCTCTCGGCAGAATATGCGTGTTGGGAAGGTTGCCAGCTACTTGCCGCATCAGACTATCCTGCGCCGCTCTCGCCAAACCACATTGAACAACTGAAGGCACACAAGGGATCCCGGCAGGCCGTGCTGGATGAGTTACAGACGTTAGTCAGTGCGCAAGCCCCTCTACCGGATGGAGCCCCCGATGACTGAAACGCTCTCGCCCCCGCGATTACAGCCCAGCCGAACAAGCCTGTCGGGCGTCACGATGCCTGCCCACTGCAGCGTGGGCGTTACCGTATTGATTGTGCATCGCGATACGTTGGGACGTTGTCTACCTGAAGGCACGTTGGTCAGTTTAAAAGATTCTGCGGGCAAGACCATCGGCGCGACCATTGACGCCGAGGGCGTTAGCCGCCATGAAGGGGCAGCGCCTAACAAGGTCGCCTGGCAACTAGTGGATGCCCATGGTCTGCATTTGGTAGCGGTCAACGATGAGCCGCTGGATCCATGCCGAGCAGCGGCGGCGCCGCCTGAAGTCGATATTGCCATAGATGAAACAACCATTCAGGCTACCTATCTGCCCCCGCCTATTAGTCTCAATCTGCGCGATGAAATGACATCGCCCGAGGCCGATTTATTAACTGAAGAACAACTGGAACAACTGCGTTTGGCGGGCAATAACGCCACGCTGTTTCTACATGGCTACAACGTGCCGCTAGGTCAGTACGGTACTTTTGTTTCCTGGGAGAAGCGCACCGATATCAATGCTGAACCGTTATTAACCACTGCCCACACGGCCAGTAGCGCCACCATTCTTCAAGATATAGACAAGGTAGATATCCAAGTACCTGTCACGAGAGGGAGGATAGCCAACAATCTCTATCATACGCCGACCGAAAATGGGTCGGATGAATACCGTGAGGCGTATTGTAACGGCAGTGGTGCCTACAACTGGTTCGTTCACATGGAGCATCAACTCAACCGTGCTGCGGGGATGACCGAAGAAGACTGGCGCCCCTATACACGCATGGTGGGAATCGCATGGTTGGGCGATACGGGCAGTGTCGACTTCTTCCAGGCCGAACTCAATGCGATGGCTGCCGGGCGGCGGTTGGTCGCCTTGCTTGAACAACTTGATGAAGCAGGCATTGCCATCAATATCATTAGCCACTCGCTGGGTGCGCGCGTGGTACTCACGGCCCTCAATCTGCTCGGTGAACAGGCGCGTCATCAATGGATCGACAACGTGTATTTATGGGAACCGGCGGTTGCCGATAACGCGCTGGTCAATGATGTCTCTCAGGATAGTCACCCCTTGGGTATGGGTGTTTTCCCCGACGCCCACAAGGCGGTGCGCAAGGTGGTGGTGTTGCACTCTGAAGAGGATGGCATTCTCGGACCGCCGCCTGAGGACGCACGTTCCTTTTGGCAGCAGGTAACGGAAGTCACCAGCCCCGCTTTGCGGGGCGCACGTTGGGTGCAAGATATCTTCAGCGCCGACGATATGCTGGATGAACTCATCGGTTCGGCGGGAGGCGCCTACGGCAAAAAGTGGTGGATTTCCCCCTCCGGTCTATCAACGCCCCTCATCCGTTACTACAGCGATAAAGCCCCGGCCGATACGGTGAGTCCGCCTGTGCCTCAGCCCATGCCGGTCGGCCCTGACCCTTATGGCGAGGACCGCGCTGCACGGGCTTGGCAGGAATTCAGAGAGATGGCGATTGAGGAAGCGCGTGCCGCAATCGCCAGCGCCGACCCCTTACCTACTTATGACCTGTTGGCACCCCTGGCCCACCATGCCGTGGTGAGCGAAGAGCAGGCCGCCGCCTATATCGATACCCTGCAGTGGCTGGTGGGCATGAATTGGCGAGCAGGAAAAGCTCCACGTGCAGCGTTGGGGAGTGTCGGGTTTGGTGAGGTGAGTAAAGAGAATGATCTAATCAGAGAAAAACTAGCAAATAAAACTTTTGATTTCGTCAATCAAACGCTCTGGTTATTCGATCATTCGGGAATGAAAATTCCTAGCGATGAAGTTTTTGAGAAGAGCTATCAAGAAGGGATTGTTAATCGGATCAAGGAGGCATCGCGTTTTGGTCGCTATGAATAAGCAAAAACTTATCCTTCTTTTATTAGGCGTGGTTATTGTAATAGCTATGGCCTTTTACGGGGGGCGTGCGTTTACTAGCCTGGAGCCGGTTACCTCGCTAAGTGTCTCTAGCGATGGCCGCTATGTGATCTCTGCCCACGAAGATGGCGCGTTAGTGCTATGGGATATAGACGCCCAGCAGCGTGAGAAACTGGCGGATAACGCCAATCTTTATAGTGCTTATTTTATCCCCGGAGGTGACGTTTTTCTGTGGCAGGATCAGGACGATGTGGTACATGTGCAGCGCGTTGATGAGGAAGTGGTTGAGGAGTTTAAGCACTTCCCGACCTATGGGCATGTGATGTCTGCCGATAGACAGCACTACCTTTCCAGCAACCAGACCTGGAACATATACCATGGGCATGGCGATGAATTACAGCCCGTTCTGCTCGATAGCAAAAGCCCGAGCTTTACTGGTACCGGGCAAGTCTTGAACCTTTCGATGGGCGGCGACTTCTTCGTTTCCGGTGGCTCGGGAAGTCCGGGTGGCGAGCTCGAAGACTCCCCGCCAGTGCGGGATGAGGACGATTTCCGTTTTTCCTCTAGCTATGGTGGGGTGACCTTATGGGGTATTGATACTTTGGAACCCGTGGCTAAATTGCCGGGCAACTCATCCAAAACCTATGCCACCATTAGTCCGGACGGGCAGTGGGTGGTCAGTGGTGACGAGAATACCATCGGGCTTTTCTGGAATACGGATAAGCCTCAAAAGCGGCATCGAATGGCTGACTATGATGGGGGTATTTACCTTGAAGATACGCCGTTTGAAGAAGGTGATTCTAGAAACTGGGATACCAGTGAGCTGATTCCTGTTCCTGAAGCGGAAAAGCCAAATGATCGAGGTTTCCGCTATTCTTTGGCCACTCCAACGACCATTGCGATTGCTTTTATCAATGGCAGCGAGGAGTTTCTGCGTATTGGATACAGCCAGTATCGTAGTGATGGCTCCAGTCAAACCTATGCTGCGCTGTTCGAGGCAGGCAACCCCTGGCCCCAGGCGTATCTTGATTTAGGCACGGATCCTTTTCCCTCAGTCAATAACTACTCCCGCAACCTGAGTATCGACTCCGCGCCTGATGCCAACCTGCTGGTCACCGGTCATGCCTTTGATGGTGGTATCACCGTGTACCGTTATGACCCTGAAGAGCGCACGTTAGCGAAGGAGTGGGTGGGGCGGTGATGCTGGAAAGCGTTACACGCCGACACCGCGGGCTGCCGTTTTTCATAGTGCAGGGAAATCATTCAAGGTGATGCCACCAGCACTAGTTCGTGCTTGCATCGAATGCTATTGGGCGCTTATCTGGGTGAAGTGCGCTGGTTTAATCCGAGTAGCGACCACCCCAAGGAGCCCATATGAAGATGCCGTCCAATGCCTTTAAACGACAGCTGCAGGCTGGCCAGCCCCAAACGGGAATCTGGGTGGGATTGGCGAGTGCCTATGCGGCAGAGATAGCGGCTACGGCGGGCTTTGACTGGCTGTTGCTTGACGCCGAGCATACGCCCAATGAGCTATCGAGCCTGCTAGCCCAACTGCAGGCGCTGGCGGCCTATGGCAGCCATCCCGTCGTGCGTCCGCCTACTGGCGACGCGGTGTTGATCAAGCGCTATCTGGATATCGGCGTTCAGAACCTGCTGATACCCATGGTAGAAACGGCAGAGCAGGCCGCTGAGCTGGTGGCCGCTACGCGTTACCCACCCCGCGGTATTCGCGGGGTGGGCCATGTGCTGGCGCGGGCTTCGCGTTGGGGGCAGGTGGATGATTACCTCTCCCGCGCCGATGACGAAATATGCCTGATGCTGCAGGTGGAAAGCCCCCAGGCACTTGCGAATCTGGAGGCGATTGCGGCAGTCGATGGTGTGGACGGCGTGTTTATTGGTCCGGCAGATTTATCGGCCTCGATGGGCCACCTTGGCGACGCCAGCCACCCGGAAGTGACAGCGGCGATTAACAATGCCATCGCCAAGATACGCGCCGCAGGCAAGGCCGCGGGTATTGTGACGGTGGATGAGCAGGCCGCTCGCGGTTATCTCGCAGCGGGCTGCACCTTCGTCGGGGTCGGCATCGATACGCTGCTTTACGCAGACGCTCTGCGCGGACTGGCGGAGCGATTCAAAAACTAGTATTTGTCTACCCGGGGCTACTCCCCGGCAGGCAAAATCCTCCCTGGGTTCATCAACCCCTTGGGGTCGAACAGGGCTTTAACGCTGTGGACCAACTCCCGCTCAAGTGGCGATAAGCGCGCCAGATAGGGCGCTTGCTTGGTACGGCCAATGCCGTGTTCGGCGCTGATGCTGCCATGGAAGTCGTCGAGCACCTCAAACAACCGTTCCTCCAGATCATGGAGGTGGGCTTTTTTATCGCTTTCCGCCATCGCCCTGGGCGGCAGGATATTGAAGTGCAGGTTGCCGTCGCCGATATGCCCGTAGGCAATGATCTCGCACTCGGGTGAAGCGGCCATCACTGTTTCGCTCGCCTGGGTAACGAAGTCGGGAAGTGCCGAGATGGGCACGGAAATATCGGTGCGCAGGTGCTCACCGCGCCGTCGCTGGCCTTCAAGCATGCTCTCGCGGAACTGCCAAAGCTGGGCGGATTGGGTATCGCTTGATGCCAAGGCGCCATCAAGTACCCACTCCCGCTCCATGCCTGCTTCAAGCAGCTGTTCCAGCATTGAGCCTAAATCGACCGGGCCTGTGGCCGCTACTTCCATCAGTACGTACCAGGGATAGGCGCTTTCCAGCGGGTCGCGCAGCTCAGGTGTGGCTTCGATGGCCAACTCGATGCACCGGCGGGGTATCAGTTCAAAGGCGTTCAGCAGGTCGCAACAGTCGCGGCGTGCCAGACCGTACAGATCGATCACCGCCTGTACCGACGGCAGACCGAGCAGCGCGGTGCGGTTCTGGGTAAGGCGTGGGGAGAGTTTAAGTACCGCGCCGGTGACGATGCCCAGCGTGCCCTCGCTGCCCAGAAACAGCTGTTGAAGGTCGTAACCGCGGTTGTCCTTATGTAGTGCGTCAAGGCCTTCCCAGACGCGGCCGTCGGGGAGCACCACTTCAAGCCCCAGCACCAGCTCGCGCATCATGCCGTAGCGCAGGACGTTAAGCCCGCCGGCATTGGTGGCGATATTCCCCCCAATCTGACAGCTACCCTGGGCGCCCAGTGATAGCGGGAAGTCGCAGTCATGTTCCGCGGCGGCAAGTTTGACGTTCTCGAGAATGCAGCCTGCGTCCACGGTGATGGTGAAGTTGACCGGGTCAATGGCGCGCACGCGATTCAAACGCTCCAGGCTGATGACCAGTTCCTGGCCGTTTGCGGCAGGTAGTGCCCCGGCCACCAGGCCGCTGTGGCCACCCTGGGGCGTCATTGCAATGTCGTGTTCATAGCAGCGCCTGACCACCTCGGCGACTTGCTCGGTAGTCGCCGGGCGGGCAACGGCAAGCGGTGTACCAAGCGTGTCCCCCGCCCAATCGCTGACATAGCGCGCTATATCATTGGGGTGACGTAATACACCGCTATCGCCAAGCAGTGCTTTGAGTTCGTCAAGAAAGTCGTCGTTCGTCATTGCCATCTGTCGACTCTTTGATGATAGGGATGTTAGGCCAGATGACGCATCAGTTCGCGAATGCCATAGGTCCAGGGTGGCAACTGGTCGCTTCTGCCCACCGGGTTGACCAAAGCGCCCAGATCCGGAGTGGCGATGGTGACGCGGTCGCCAAGGTGATGGGTAAAGCCCTGACCTTCACCGTCGCGGTCCTGAATCGGCGAGAACATGGTGCCCAGAAACAGCATGAAGCCATCGGGGTATTGGTGATGGTCGCCGATGGTCTGGCTGACCAGATCCAGCGGGTCGCGGCTGATTTCGCGCATATCGCTTTCGCCCTGGAGCAGGAAGTCGTCGTCCTCACCCTCGATACGCAGCGATACCTGGCAGTTGCGCACGCTGTCGATATCGAAGTGGTCGTCAAACAGGCGAATAAAGGGGCCCAATGAGCAGGAGGCGTTATTATCTTTTGCCTTGCCGAGCAGCAGGGCACTGCGCCCTTCCACGTCACGCAGATTGACGTCGTTACCCAGGGTGGCGCCGCGCACCTGGCCGCGGCTATCCACGGCCAGGACAATTTCCGGCTCGGGGTTATTCCACTGGGAGGCCGGATGCAGGCCTACCGTCGTGCCAAAGCCCACCGAGGAAAGCGGCTGCGCTTTGGTAAACACCTCGGCATCGGGCCCGATGCCGACTTCCATGTATTGCGACCAGCCGCCACGTGCCTGGAGCGCTTTTTTAAGCGACATCGCCTCCTCGGAACCTGGCTTGATCTTGGAAAGGTCCTTGCCGATGAGTGCCTGTAAGTCGCTGCGCAACTCGGCCGCCCTGGCCGAATCGCCGCCCGCCTGCTCCTCGATCACCCGCTCCAGCAGGCTGACAGCAAAGGTCACGCCGCACGCCTTGACGGCCTGCACGTCGCAGGGGGCGAGCAGATAAGGCGCTTGCGGCGAAGACAGCTGAGAGTTGGTGAGTAGCGTATCAAGGCTACCCAGGCTCGGCCCTTCCGCTTTACGCACGACGTCCAGTAAGTCGTCACGTTCCAACAGGTCGGCCATGGTCGGGCCCAACGGGGTAATATCGATGACCTGGTTATCGCGCACCGCGACCAGTGCGGGCCCAGGGCGTGAACCTTCCTGCCATACACGGCCAACTAACAAGGCTTTTTCCAGGTCAGTCGGCAGGAGTTCGTGTGAACTTATCATGGTTTGCATGCCTTATTATCCATATAGAGTCTCAGTTATCAGTTACCGCTAACGGCCGTCAGGTCAGGCAACCAGGTCACAATGCCGGGGAAAGCGATCAGGATGACCAGCACCACCAGCAGGGTGGCGTAGTAGGGCAGCATGGCCTTGACGAGCTGCTCCATGGAGACCTTGCCGACACCGCAACCGACGTAAAGGCAGGTGCCTACCGGGGGGGTCAAAAGGCCGATGCCGAGGATAAATGCCATCAGTACGCCGAAGTACACCGGGTCGATGCCAACGGACTCGACAATGGGGGTGAGCATCGGCGCCATGATGACCATCGCGGGGGTCAGGTCCATGACAAACCCCACCAGCAGCAGCAAGCCGGCAACGATCAACAACAGCAGGAAGGGGTCCTGAGTGATCGCCTGCACCTGGGTGACCAGCGTTTGTGGCACCATATTGATGGTTAAAAACCAGGCAATGACGGTGGCGAAGGCCAGCAATAGCAGGACCATACCGGTCAAGCGGGCAGTGCGGATCAGCATGCCCCAGAGCGCCGTAATCTTGAATTCGCGGTAGACCACCAGCGATATGAACAGCGAGTAAAGCAGGGCGGCAACGGCCGCCTCGGTGGCGGTGAAGATACCGCCGATGATGCCGCCGATGACGAGCACTGGCAGTACCAGCGCCAGCCATGCGGCTTTGAAGGCTTGCCATAACACATCAAAACGGAATTTACGGGTCTGCCCTGCGTAACCGATGGTGGCCATGATGAAGGTGGTCGTCATGAGCCCGAAACCGATCAGTATCCCCGGCACAATGCCAGCGATGAACAGGCGGCTGATCGATGTCTCGGTAACAATGCCAAACAAAATCAGCGGAATAGACGGTGGAATAATGATGCCGATGACCGACGAGACGGTGTTGATGGCGGTGGCCTGTGGCGCTGTGTACCCCTGCTTGGTCATCGAGGGGATCATCATCGCCCCGGTGGCGGCGGTATCGGCGACGGCCGAGCCACTAATGCCACCGAAGAACATCGAGCCGGTGATCGCCACCTGACCCAGGCCGCCGCGCACGAAACCCACCAGGGCACCGGCCAGCTCCATGAGGCGACGGGCGATGCCGCCATTGCTCATGACTTCACCGACCATGATAAAGAACGGAATGGCCAGCAGGGGAAAACTGTTCACGCCACGAATCGACTGCTCGATCATGATCGAGAGCGGTATATCAGAGAGCACCGCCATCACCACGGCGGCGATGCCCAAGCCAAAGGCAATCGGCAGGCCCAAAGCTAACGAAACAAACAGGATGCCGAGAAAAATCCATAGCATGGTTTAGCAGCCTCCACCGGCGTTCGGCGTTGCGTTGGGGGAACGTATTTGTTGGATGCTCTTCCAGGCGCGCCAGATTGAAACTGCACCAATAAAGCAAGCGCACAGCACGAATGAGACGTTAACGAGATTCCAGGGCACATTCAGGATGGCCGTTTGACCGGATGCACGCGACATCACCAGAAAGCCACCCCAGATGATGACACCCATCAAGACAATGATAATGACGTGCTGGAGCAGATACAGCATATGGGCAGCGCGCGGCTGTAGCCGACGAACCAGGATATCCACGGCGATGTGCTCAAAGCGCGCAAAGGCCGCCGCCGCGCCGATGAAAATCAGCCAGATGAACAGCATACGGGCCAGCTCATCGGCCCAGGGCACGGAATTGTTGAACACGGCGCGACCCACCACATTGACCGATACCGAGACGATTAACGCTAACAGCAATGCCGCAATCACATGCTCCATGGCCAGCGTCAGCCAGCGAAACAACGCGGGCCCCTGGCGCTGCTCGGGGTCGATTTCCAACGGTTGGCGCTGGGGGTCGTCGAGAAAGGCCGCCGTATCTGGAATTTGCGTATCGGGGAAGTCCATAAGCTCTCCGCAGAGGCGAATAACGACAAGACAAGGGGCCAGTGCCCCTTGTCTTGGCTAACAGAGCGAAAGTAACGCGACGCTTATTCCGTCATGGACGATTCGGCGATCTGCTGGAATTCCTCTACCAGGTCTTCGCCGATGCGGGGTGCCCACTCTTCATAAACGGGCTGTACCGCTTCCTGGAAGGCGGCAATTTGCTCGTCATCCAGGCGGGTGATCTTCATGCCGCGTTCTTCAAGCTGATTACGCGACCAGTCGTCGTACTCGGCGGAAAGCTGGATTTCGTAATCGGCTGCTTTCAGCGCGGCTTCTTGAATAAGCGCTTGATACTCAGGATCTAAATCGTCCCAAGTGCGTTCGGAAATCATCTTGATAAAAGGCGTGTAGACGTGGCGGGTTTCCGAACCGAATTCCTGAACCTCGTAGAAGTTGGAAGTCAGGATAGTGCTCCAGGGGTTTTCCTGGCCGTCAACAACGCCCTGTTCCATGGCCGAGAACAGCTCCCCAAAGGCCATGGGCGTGGGGTTGGCGCCCAGCGCTTCCCAGATATCCAGATGTACCGGATTTTCCATGGTGCGAATGGCCAAACCGCGAACGTCCAGGCCTGCGACATCTTCTGGCGAGGAGACTTCCCGGGCGCTATTGGATAGCTGGCGGAAGCCATTTTCAGAGAACGCGAGGGCTTTGATGCCGGTGCCGTCAAAGGCATCGAGCATCTCCTGGGCGGCTTCGCTGCGCATCGCCGCAACAGCTGCTTCCCGGGTAGGCAGCAAGAAGGGCAGGTCAAATACCGCCAGTTCCTCGACGTAGCTCGTTGCAGGTGATGAAGAGGGATAGGTCATATCCAGCGTGCCGGTTTGCAGCATTTCCATCATCTGCACGTCGTCACCGAGCTGGCTGTTGGGGAAGACGTTAACCGTAATGCGACCGTCGCTACGCTGCTCAAGAATATCGGCGAAGTACTCGCTGGAGATGTACTGGGGCGAGCTTTCGGCCAAGCCAAGCCCCATGCGTAAGGTAACGCTGCCGTGGTCACCCACCTTCTCGCCATCAATCTCGGGCGGGTCGGAAAGATCAGGCGTTTGCGCGTAAGCCATGCCTGAACTGAGCAGCGTGGCACCGGTCATTAACAGGGTGCGTTTCCAAAGATAATGCATTGTTACTCTCCTGGCGTGCCGCAGAACGCTTCACTGAGGGTATTTTGCGAGCGAACTGCAGCGTGGTGTCTGTTGTAGTTGTATGTCAGCGGCGTGGCCTCTGATAGGTAAGCACCGCAATCCCTAGGATAATGTCTAACGTTTCTACTGTATGTTCAACATATACTTTTGTATGTGTCGACCCGAAAGCGAAGAAGGCGTACCTTGCTTACTAACTTTCAATATTCACTCTAGGCGTGGAGCGACACCATGGCCAATTTTCAACGCATAACTCCAGAGCAGTTGCGGTCACGTTACTGGTTCGACAACCCTGATCATCCCGGCACCACGGCGCTGTGCATCGAGCGCTACCTCAATTACGGCATTACGCTGGATGAGTTGACCAGCGGCAAGCCGATTATCGGTATTTGTCAGTCGGGGTCCGATTTGACCCCCTGCAATCGTCATCATATTGAGCTGGTCAAGCGGGTCAAAGACGGTATTCGCGCGGCCGGGGGGGTGCCGTTCGAATTCCCCATGCATCCTATCCACGAGAATGTCCGGCGGCCCACCGCTGCGCTGGATCGTAATCTCGCCTACTTAGGCATCGTGGAGGTGTTGCATGGCTACCCGTTGGACGGCGTGGTATTGACCACCGGCTGTGATAAAACCACCCCGGCGGCATTGATGGCGGCGGCGACGGTGAATATTCCGGCCATTGTGCTGTCCGGTGGGCCGATGCTGAATGGCTGGCGCGGTGCCGAGCGGGTCGGTTCGGGCACGATTATCTGGGAGCTTCGCAAGCGCCTGGCGGCAGGGGATATCGACTACGCCGAGTTTCTTTCCCGGGCCAGCGACTCGGCGCCTTCAATTGGCCACTGCAATACCATGGGCACCGCCTCCACCATGAACTCCATGGCTGAGGTGCTGGGCATGAGCCTGCCAGGCTCTGCGGTCATTCCTGCGCCTTACAAGGAGCGTGCCATGGTGTCCTACGATACCGGCACGCGAATCGTCGATATGGTCTGGGAGGATGTCAGGCCGCTGGATATCCTGACCCGGGAAGCGTTTGAGAACGCCATCGTGGCGTGTTCGGCGTTGGGCGGTTCTTCAAACGCGCCGGTGCACATTAATGCCATTGCCCGTCATGCGGGCATTGAACTGGATAACGATGATTGGCAGCGGCTGGGCCATGAGATTCCACTGCTGGCCAACGTCATGCCGGCGGGTGCCTTCCTGTGCGAAGAGTTCCACCGTGCCGGGGGCGTTCCGGCGATCCTCCATGAGCTACATACCGCCGGTAAGCTGCACGGCGATGCGCTGACGGTCAATGGCCGCTCCATTGGCGATAATCTGGAAGGCCGTGAAACCCGTGATGCCGATGTGATTTGTCGCTATGCCGACCCGCTTGTCGAGCACGCAGGCTTCCTCAATCTCAAGGGCAATCTATTCGACTCGGCGTTGATGAAGACCAGCGTGATCTCCTGGGATTTCCGCGAACGCTTCCTGAATGACCCCAGCGACCCCGATGCCTTTGAAGGTAAGGTGGTGGTATTCGATGGCTCCGAGGATTATCACGCGCGTATTGATGATCCTGCGCTCAACATCGACGCGCGCACCATCCTGGTGATGCGTGGCGCAGGTCCCGTCGGCCACCCCGGTGGTGCCGAAGTGGTCAATATGCAGCCGCCGGAAGCGCTGATCAAACAGGGTATCGAGTCCCTGCCATGCCTCGGCGATGGCCGCCAGTCGGGCACTTCCGGTTCGCCATCGATTCTCAATGCCTCCCCGGAAGCGGCTACCGGCGGCGGCTTGGCACTGCTGGAAAGCGGCGACCGGCTGCGGGTCGATCTCAAGCGCGGCGAAGTGAAGCTGTTGATTGATGCCGGTGAACTGGAAGCGCGCCGCGAGCGCTTGGCCCAGCAGGGGGGGTATCGCTACCCCGGCCACCAGACGCCCTGGCAAGAAATTCAACGCAGCATGGTGGAGCCGCTGGATCGCGGTATGACGCTGGAGACAGCAAGCAAGTATCGCGATGTGGCCCGCCAGCATCCGCCCAGGGATAATCATTAGAGGGGCGGTCACTAAAGGAGCTAGCACTAAAAGGACAAGCACCATAATGAGCCATTTGAGTACCTTGTCGCATCGTCAGCAGGGCCTGCTGTTGACCGCGGGTGGCGCAATCATCATGGCGCCGGACGCCCTGCTGATCAAAGTGGCCGACCTGCCCGATGCAGAAATTTTGATGTGGCGTGGCTTTCTTTCAGGGTTGGGGTTTCTGCTGATCGCCCTGATGCGCTACGGGCGAGGCACCCTGGCAGCGTACCGGCGCTGTGGCTGGACGGGCATCGCGGTTGCGCTGCTGTTCAGCCTGACCACCTGCGGTTTCGTGCTGGGCAACCAGTACACGAAAGCGGGCAACGTACTGATGATACTGGCCAGTTCACCGTTGATGGCGGCCGTACTCTCCTGGATTATCCTCAAGGAGCGTCTGCCCAGACGTACCTGGCTGGCAATTTTTATTTGCATGCTGGGTATTGCGATGATCGCCCTCGATGACGCGGGCGCTGGCTCCTGGTTGGGTAATGCTTTCGCCTTGATGGCGGCGACAACCCTGGCGATCAACTTCACCCTCTGCCGGACGCGCCCGGGGGTGGATATGAGCCCCATGCTGGTGTTCAACGGTATTGTTGTAGGTAGTGTCGCCGGCCTGTTTTGGCTGGCGGGGAGCGAACCGGCCCTGCCAGCCGCCAACCAGCTAGCCGTGGTGATCCTGCTCTGTCTGATAATTGTGCCTTGCGGGGTGACGCTGTTGCAGCGTGGGCCGCTGTATCTCCCGTCCGCTGAAGTCGGTTTGCTGTTACTTCTGGAAGTAGTGATAGGCACGCTGCTGGCCTGGTGGATTCTGGCCGAACAGCCAGCGCCGATGGCCATGGTTGGCGGCGTTCTGGTACTGGGTACATTGAGTGCTAAAGGCCTCTATGAACGGCGGCTGGAGCTGAGACAGCGAGCCGGGCTTGATGCCATTTCAGTGACAGTCGACCGTTCAAATACGTTATGATTGACAGGAATTGAAACAGGGGCCTACCGCATTGACTTCATCTTTAAGGAAACCCGCCGCTCGCCCCAGTATCGCCGAACATCTCGCCGAGGAGATTTTTGGAGGACGTTATCATCCTGGCGATTTTGTACCCCGTGAACTGGATCTATGCGAGCGCTTCGCGATCAATCGCTCAGCGGTGCGCAGCGACCTGCGCCAGTTGGTGGATGCGGGCATTATCGAGCGTATCTCCGGCCATGGTTCCAAGGTACGTGAATACTCGGAGTGGCATATTCTGGATGCCCAGGTGACCGACTGGTTGACCCGCTATGCGGCGCCCAACCCGGATATTCAGCGCGAAATTCTCGCCTTTCGTCTGGACGTTGAACCCTATGTGGCAATGACCGCCGCCAAGCGTGCCAAGGCGCGGGATCTGCTTGCCATCGAGGAAGCCTTCGAAGGCCTGGGGCAGAACCTGCGCAATGCGACTTGCGAAGAAGAGCGACGGCTGCATAGCGAATGCGATATCGCCTTTCACGAAGCGATTTTCAGGGCGACCCACAATATCGTCTGGGCGCAGCTATCGCATATCCTGCGGCCCTCCATCTATATGCTGATATCCATGTCCAACGAGAGTGCCTCCGACCCTGAAGAGAGCCTGGAGCGCCATCGACATCTCATGGAGAGCATTCGGTTGCGCCGACCCCGTGAGGCTTTTTTAGCTTCCCAAGCGGTGTTGGCGGGGACCGCGGAGGCGCTGGGGCTTGAACATAGCGCCAGCTCATTAGGGCGCTCTGTTGAGCTGCTCCATACCGCACACTGACCCTCCGATCGCTGTTCTATAGTGAGCATTTCAATTGAGGTAAGCGTATGTCTGACTTCACCCTTGGCCTGGTTGGCGTGGGCAAGATCGTCCGCGACCAGCACCTGCCGGCGATAGCCGCCACCCCGAATTGCCAGCTTGTCGCCACGGCGGATCCTTATGCTTCATTGCCGGATTTACCTGGCTATCAAGGCCTGGAAGCGATGCTGGATGCCCATCCAGACATCGACGCCGTGGCGATCTGCACGCCAACCCACCTGCGTTACTCCCAGGCGCGGGCGGCGCTCTTGCGCGGCAAGCACGTGCTGCTGGAAAAGCCGCCAGGGGCAACGCTAAGCGAAGTGGAGGACCTGATTGCCACCGCTTCCCGGCAGGGCGTTAGCCTGTTTGCCGCCTGGCATTCGCGGTTTGCCCCCGGCGTGGCTCAGGCCCGGCAGTGGTTGAGTGAGCGTCATGTGCAGCGGGTAGAGATCGAATGGAAGGAAGACGTGCGGGTATGGCACCCAGGCCAGGCGTGGATATGGGAGGTCGGTGGCATGGGCGTATTTGACCCGGGTATTAACGCGCTGTCGATTGCCACCGCTATTTTGCCGCAGCCATTTTTCCTGCAAAAAGCACGGCTGCAGGTACCCAGTAATGCGCAAACCCCCATTGCAGCGGAGCTCTCCTTCACCGATCCAGAAGGCGCGGCGATTGAGGCTGATTTTGACTTTCGTCAGCCCGGCCCGCCCACCTGGGATATGCATATCGACAGTGATGGAAGCCGCCTGAGCCTTACTCAGGGCGGATGCCGTTTAGTGATTGACGGCGACGTTCTCATCGACGCTGAAGAGCGCGAATATCAAGGCCTCTATGCCCGGTTTGGCGAGTTGATCGCAAAAAAACGCAGCGAGGTGGATATTGCCCCGCTGCGCCAGGTCGCCGATGCGTTTCTATACGGTCATCGTGAAACCACCGACGCCTTTATCGAGTAACGTCTCAAGTGACGCTCGTTTATTCACGCTTGCCATCGACCAGGCGTGAGACGCCATAGGGGTTGCCGTCACGGAGCGCCTCGGGCAGTAACCCTTCCGGCAACGCCTGGTAGCACACCGGGCGCAGGAAGCGGAAAATCGCCGCGCTGCCTACTGAGGTGGTGCGGGAGTCCGACGTCGCCGGATAAGGGCCGCCGTGCACCATGGCGTGGCATACTTCCACCCCGGTTGGCCAGCCGTTGGCCAGAATCCGGCCCGCCTTGCGCTCCAGGGTGGGCAGCAGTTGCTTGGCGGTCGCCAGGTCGCCGTCATCCATGTGTAGCGTAATGGTGAGCTGTCCTTCGACCTGGGAAGCGACCCGCTGCATTTCGTCGATGTCGGCGCATTCAATGACCAGCGAGCTGGCACCGAATACTTCGGCTTGCAGAGCCTCATCCGCCAGGAAGTCGGTCGCACTAGCGACAAATAGCCCGCTTTGGCAAGCATTCGGGCCTTCGCCAGCCTGACCACGGGCGACGTTGCGAACGTTGGGATGATTAGCCAGGGCACCGATGCCATCGTTGTAGGCACCATGAACGCCCGGTGTGAGCATGGTCTGGGCGGCACTCCCTTTGACGCCTTTGCCAGCGCTATCGATGAAGGTATCAAGATCGGCACCCTTCACCCCGATCACCAGGCCAGGGTTGGTGCAGAACTGACCGGCGCCCATGTTGAGGGAACCGACGAAGCCTTCGGCGATGGCGTTGGCGCGTGCCTTGAGCGCTTCCGGCAGCAGGAACACCGGGTTGATGGAGCTCATCTCGGCATAGACCGGGATCGGCTGAGGCCGCGCCTGGGCGGTGGCCATTAAAGCCGTACCGCCACTGCGTGAGCCGGTGAAGCCCACCGCCTGAATGCGCGGGTCGGCGACCAGCGCCTGACCAATCTCCTTGCCGGAACCAAACAGCAGCGAAAAGACGCCTTCAGGCAGGTTGCACTTGGCGACGGCGCGCTGAATGGCGCGGCCGACCAACTCGGAGGTGCCGGGGTGGGCGGAGTGGCCCTTGACCACGACCGGGCAGCCAGCGGCCAATGCCGAGGCAGTGTCGCCACCGGCCACACTAAAGGCCAGCGGGAAGTTGCTGGCGCCAAACACGGCTACCGGGCCAAGGCCAATATGCCGCTGGCGCAGGTCGACACGCGGCATCGGTTCGCGGTCGGGCAGCGCGGGGTCAATGCGCACATCGAGCCACTCGCCAGCCCGTACCACGTTGGCGAACAAGCGTAGCTGGCCGCAGGTGCGGCCACGTTCGCCCTGCAGGCGCGCTTCAGGGAGGCCGGTTTCGGCGACGCCACGCTCGGTCAGTTCTTCGCCGATTGCCTCGATCTCGCTGGCGATGGTCTCCAGGAACACGGCGCGGTCTTCAAGCGAGGTTTCGCGGTAAGTGGCGTACGCCGCTTCGGCAAGTTCACACGCCTGCTCGACTTCCGCTTTGCCACCGCCGGGGTAGACGGGGTCCAGGGCCTTGCCGGTGGCGGGATTGACGGCTTGAATGTCCGCCTGTTTACCGCTGATGGCCTGCTGGCCAATAAGTAGTTTGCCTTCCAGAGTCATACAACCTCCTGCTGGTGTGAAAATCAGTTGTTAAAGCGGTTTCACGCTGATGGCTGGTGCGTCTGCTTCAACCCGTAGCGGGTTGCGCAGGGCGCGGCCAAATTCATGGATATTGATCTCAAAGCGATCGCCTTCGCGCACCTTGATGCCGTCGGCGAAGCTCAGCGTTGCGGTGCCGAAAAAGTGCACATGCACATCGCCGGGGCGGCGGAAACCCGGGTATTTAAAGTGGTGATACTCCAGGTTGGCCAAGCTGTGGGCCATATTGGCCTCGCCGGTTAAAAAGGGTTTGTCCCACACGGTTTCGCCACTGCGCTGGATACGGCTGGTGCCCTCCAGGTGCGCGGGCAGCTCGCCAATCAACAGCTCGGGCCCAAAACTGCAGGCGCGTAGCTTGGAGTGGGCCAGCCACAGGTAGTTGAAGCGCTCCGTGACGTGGTCTGAGAACTCGTTACCCAAAGCATAGCCGACTCGCCAGGGTTGGCCATCGTTGCCAATCACGTAAAGGCCTGCCAGCTCGGGCTCCTCGCCCGCATCTTCAGCAAAGGCGGGGGAGGGGATCGCTGCTTCCGGGGCCACCACGCACTGGCCATCGCCCTTGTAGAACCACTCCGGCTGCGCGCCTGGCTGGCCTGCGTCGGGTTTTCCGCCTTCCACGCCCAGCTTGAACATGCGCATGGAGTCGGTCATATCTTCTTCCGCGGCCTGAGCTTTAGCGTGCATCGCCGAGCGGGTATCGGCACTGCCCAGGTGAGTGAGGCCAGTGCCGGTCACCAGGCAGTGCGCCGGGTCGCTATGCGTCAGCGGTGGCAGCAGGCGCTTATCGTCGACCAGCGCCTGGTAATCAAGGCGGGTGTCGGTCAGCGCTTCCGTCACTATCTCGCTGAGCGGCTTACCGGCGCTAATCGCCCGGTTGGCCAGGGTGTAGGTGTCGCCGTCGAGCAGTCTGACCTGCTCGTCGCTCTCGACCAGCGCGGCGCGAACCTGGCCCTGGTGGTCACACTGAATTATTCGCATGGCGTTCTCCTCATGCAGGTGGCGGTTATCATAGTGGCCAAATGGCCAGTTGCGGCCACATCAATAGCGCCGCGAGTATGCACAGCTGAATAGCCATAAAGGGTAGTACAGACAGGTAGATATCCTTCAGGCTGATATCCGGCGGTGCCACGCTTTTAAGGTAGAAGGCGGCGGGCCCGAAGGGCGGTGACAGAAACGACACCTGCATATTGACGGCGAACAGAATACCGAACCAGATCGGGTCGAAACCCAGTTGAGTGACGATGGGCAGAAAGATCGGCAGGGCCAGCATGGCGATCCCGATCCAGTCGAGAAATAGCCCGAGTACCAGCATGATAGCCATCATCACCAGGATGATCACAATCGGCGCGACGTCGAGCCCGAGTATCAAACTCGACACAAAGCGGTTGCCCCCCATCAGGTTGTAAACACCTACCAGGGCGGCGGCACCGATGCCGATCCAGATGATCATGCCGCAGGTGTTCATGGTCTGGCCGAGGCTATGATGCAGCATGCTGGGGGTGAACTCGCCGCGCACCATGGTGGCGAGCAGTACGCCGAAAACGCCCATGGCTGCCGCTTCGGTGACCGAGGCGATGCCGCCGTAGATAGTGCCCAGCACGAGAAAGGCAATTAGCCCTGGAAGCAGAATGGCTTTGACGGCATCCAGTTTACTGGCGAAAGGATTGTCCTGGGTGTCCTTATCCAATGGCGGACCCAGCGCGGGATTTCTCAGGCAGCGCACCAGCACATAGGCGATATAGGAGCCCATCAGGATGATGGCTGGCGTAACGGCCGCGGCGAACAGGTCGGCAATCGATACACTGGCGATCAGCCCGTAGATAATCAACACGATGGACGGTGGCATCATGGTGCCCAGGGCGCCACCGGCGCATACCACGCCAATGGAGAGTCGCTTGTCATAGCCCAGGCGCAGCATCTGCGGTAGCGCCAGAATCCCCAGCAGGACGATCTCCCCGCCGATAATGCCCGAAAGGGCGGCCAGGAAGAAGGCCACCACGATGGTCTGCACCGCGACCCCGCCCGGCAGACGACCGGCAAAAACGCGCATGGCGTTGAACAGATCCTTGGCGATGCCGGATCGGTCCAGGAGTGACGCCATCAACACGAACATGGGCACTGCCACCAGCGAATACTCGGTGATAAACCCATAGACGCGGCTGGTGACCAGCGGCAGCGCCGCCTCGCCGAACCAGCCAAAGGTAAAGGCCATGGCCACCAGGCCGGTGATAAACGCCAATGGAAGACCGGTAACCAGCAGCGCGAAAATAGCCCCCACCATGAGGATCGTTGCGGTTGAAATATCCATCAGCGCGTCTCCTCGGTGCCGGTACGGGGCTTCGCCTTAAGCGATTGCCATAGATGCAGCAAGGCCTGCAGTGTCATCAGTGTCAGAGCAAAGAAAATCATGCCCTTGACCATGGCAGGAAAGGGCGGATTCCAGGAGGTGCCGGAGCGTTCCAGCGACCATTCGCCGAGCGGGTTATGCGTTGCACCCCAGAACATGTAAAAAGCGGCGTAGCTCATCGACATGCAAAAAATCAGCGTCAGCAGGTCATTAAAGCGATCCATCCAGCACTTTAATGTTGGCCCTGCGCTGTCGTAGAGCACCTTGACGCGAATATGACTATTGCGCGCCATGGCTGCTGGGCCGCCCAGCACGAAAATAACGGCGATCAGGAAGACCACGGTTTCGTGTACCCAGGAGGTGGGATTGTTAAAACCGTAGCGCATGAAAACTTCCACGACGCTAATGCCCATCGCCACCAGCACCAGCCAGGAAATCGCCCTGCCACCACGTACGATCAGGCGGTCAAGCGCGTTACGTTCGGGGGAGATCTCCTCCACCGTTTCGAGGATCTCGGGAAGATCGTGAGTGGGAGGAGAGCGGTATTGATTGTCAGGTGTTTTTTGAGACATGGCGCGACTCTACGCACATCGCTCGGGTCGATGAATTCCCCGAGCGATGCGATGGTTAGTTAAATGACGCTGAGTTAAAGCAGATTGCGCGAGCGCAAAAAGGCGGTGGCGGAGTCGTAGATCTTTTGGGTCATTTCATTCTCGCCGGCCCACTCTTGCCACTCCTGCTCTGCCGCGGTACGGAACTTCTGACGCTCTTCTTCCGGCAGGTTGAAGGGGTGTACGTCAGGGTCCTCCTGAAGCCGTTGCAGCGTCTCGATATCCTGCTCCTTGAGGCGGGCAATCAGGTCATAGGCCATGCCGTCAAAGGCCGTTTGCAACGTCGTCTGCAACTCTTCGGGGAGGCCATCCCAGATATCCTTATTGATCGACACGGCGATCATCGGCATGGAGTGAAAGCCTGGATACAGCGGATAAGGGGCGAAAGCGTGCAGGCCCATGGCGTCGTTATTCGAGAGTACCGTGGAGTCTGCGGCGTCGATCACGCCTTTCTCCAGCCCGGTATACACCTCGGAGCCCGGCAGGTTGACCGGCGTGGCACCGATGCGCTCAAAGATGTTGTACACCATGCCTTGCGGTGCACGGATCTTGAGGCCCTCGAAATCCTCGATCGATTCAATGGGAACAGTGGAAGGCACCGACTCTAACGGGAAGGTGGCGGCGGCTATCAGGTGGCTGCCATAGGGCTCGACCAGTTCGTTGTAGAGCTCTTCACCGCCGCCGTACTTCATGTATTCCAGGAAGTCATAGGGGTTCTGCCAGGCACCGACAAGGTTGCCGAGCATGCCGAAAGCGGGATCCTGGCCGGAGAAGTAGCTGGGGTCGGTCATATGACCCTGAAGGATACCCGAACTAACCGCGGTCAGCGTCTCGGTCGGCCCCACCACGGAGTTGATCGGCATTACCTCGATCTCAACCCGGCCGTCGGTCATTGTCGTGATCTTGTCGGCCCACTCCTGTTTGATCTTGAAACTGGGTTCGCCCGAGGTTTCTGACGCCTGAAATTTCCATTCGTATTCGGCTGCCTGAGCCGCCGAGAGACCCAACAGGAGCACTGAGCCGGTCAGTAGCGAGCTGTATTTCGTTTTGAGCATGGCTCGAATTCCTCACCTTTGTTGTTGTGAAGCGACTATTTGATAGTTCGTGCGAGGGTAATGTTGAACATTAAGAGCAATTGTTCAACATATACTTTTGTATGGTCGACCAGTATGGGTAGGTAGTTTAGGGTTTTGCACATTCGGCGCAGGCGCTCTCAGGTCTTCAGCCGTCACTGATTCAAAACAAGGAGTTAACCTCATGGTCAAACGTCACCGTCCGCTGCGTAGCGCAGAGTGGTTCGGCACTGCCGACAAGAACGGCTTCATGTACCGCAGCTGGATGAAGAATCAGGGCATTCCTGACCATGAGTTCCAGGG
>NZ_LYXG01000021.1:0-52867 GCF_001663515.1 Halomonas sp. G11 | reverse complement strand
CCTCCCAGCGCGGCCCCAACCACCAAATGGCAATCAATAACGCCACCACCAGCAGCGCCCAAAGCAGCGTTGAAAGCCGTAACAGCCCTTTTACCTTGTTGCTCTTGGCCTTGGCACTATTGTGCGCTGTCTGTGCTCTCGATAGACCCGGCACCCAGCGGCCCAGCTTTGATTTTAACGTTGACCACATTAGCCTTTATCCCTCGTCCCTTGTATTAACGATACTGTCAGTGCGACGCATTGAGTGCGGCTTCCAGCCGCGAGACCAATGTCGGCTCCCACTGCTCTAGCGCCAGCGCCGTGACTGTTTGGTGAAGCGTTCGGTAGTGCTGCTGAGCCAGACTTTCCAGTCCCGCTTCATGTAACAAATCCGCGCTTGCCAAACGCCAATAGGCGCTATCGCGTGGCGAGCGGGCACGACTCAATCCTTGATCAAGCACCTTTAACGCGGCTCCGACATTGCCATCCGCCATGGCATCGCGAGCCTCTTGCAAGCCTGCCTGCCAAGCCTCCCCTCCGTCGCTCGATGCTCCCGTACCCTGCGAGCCGCTGAACAACCACCGCTTTGTTTCATCATCGATAAATGCCACCCCGTTATTAAAGGCCAGGGCGTCGATACCCGATAACCGCTCCACAAAGCGCTGGGCTTCCTCACGAATCGCCTCGGCGCAGCGGGGGTGCCCTAACTGCTTCGCAACTCCTGCGCTCAAGCGATGGCCTTCCAGCCAATAAGGGCTCAACGTCAGACTGTTCTCAATGCGCTCCCACAGGTCGTGATCGCTTCCCCGCGCAATCGCGTCGCGGTAATCGGCAACCCGGTCGGCTGAAACAGGCGCCAGTTCGGTTTTACCGTCCTCCCTGGCATTGGGAAGTGCCTGAATCGCGCCCCAGATCGCGAAACGACGCAATCGATAGGCCAAAGGCTCACCGGGGGTTTGCTCGAGCAGGAAATCGGCCATCTTCAACAAGCTTTGGCGATTCGAGCGCTCGTTTCCGGCTTCCATGCGCAGCTCAGGCGCTTTGGCTGAAGAGGGCTGCGTTGTCGTCGCCGCCTGTCTATTCGCATCAGGCTGGTCAGGCAGCGTATTGTCCGACGGCGTTGTCTCGGCAGCGGACGTTGATGCTGTCGGCCGTTGGGCAAGCAATTGTCGGCTCAGCTCATCCAGGTTCTGCCCGGGCAACGCGTTCGCTTCTGCTTGCTGTTGGAGTTCTTCAAGCGATGCCTGGCAGGCCTCAAATTCATCTTCTGCGTTGTGAAAATCGAGGCTCGACACCAACTTCACGCTGCGCTGGATAAACTGCTGAAATAAACGGGCACGTAGCTTGGCACCCCGGCTGCCCGTAAACGGGTAAGCCTGTGACCACCAAGGCTGGCCCACGCTGCGGGCCAGCAGACGCAGCGAAAGCGCAAAACGCACGCCATTTCCACCGTGCTGCAGGCAATGCACTAAATGCCCCAGCACCTTTAGATCCTTGCCTTTGCCGCTTAGCATCCGAACGGCCAGCGTTTCAGCGGTGTCCCAGTCAACGTGGGCATGCTGCAACGAGCCTACCTTCATCATTTCTTCATCGAGCGCCAGATAGTCATTGGTGTCTTCCAGCGGTTCGCCGACGGGGTGTCCTTCATCGTTAACGTCCAGCGGAGCCAATACGGGCGTTAGATGATCTTCAACGGTGATGCGCATTGAGTGACTCCTTTACCAGCGACACGCATCGCGCAGTGGTTGAATATCCTCACGAAGGCCTGATACATCAAAGCGCAGCCCGTCCAAGGCACTCTCATCACTGCGTAATGTCAGTTCCTCAGCACCAAGTAATTGGCGAAGGGTATCGATGGCTGGTAAACCGCGGCCGCCGCTAATCACCTGCCCGCCGTCACGAACCCGCCACTGCTGCTCAATGACGCCTCCATGACCGCTAAGCTCAAGCGTCACTCGGGCACTATCAATGGCTACCGGCATATGCAGTTGAAACCGGGTAATCAGATTTTCACAGGCCATCACCATGACGGGCCTGGGTGGTGTCGTGCCTAATGCGGGCACACTGATCAGCACGTCGCTGCCCGCTTTGCGTATGGTCAACCCCATGTCGTCGCCGGCGCGCGCCGCCTCCTGGCGTTCAATGGCGTGCCATAACGCGGGCAGCTCACTGGTGTCGCCGCTTGGCGTTGGCGTTTTAAACAGCGCGTCGTAGCAGTTCAGGCGCTCTAAACGGGAGGACTCCTCGGCGCATGACCGGGCCTTTTCCAGCAACGCTGTGCGCCCTTCTGCGCGAGAGGGGTGGCTTAATAGCGTCAATAGCACCAGCAAACCACCGGCTAAGACGTGGCGGTTTAACAACATCGTGTTCATTTGGTATCCAGTTCTAATAGCTGGCATTTATGGGCCAGGGTTCGCTTGGGTAAACCAAGGCTTTCTGCTACCTGGGCACGATTGCCCCCGAACCGCCGCAAACGTTGACGAATAATGGCGGACTCGACATCGCGCAGGGCCTGGCGCAGGTCATCAATGTCATCGGGTAGTGCGAATCCAGCGTCTTCCGTCACCTCCGATGAGGCTTGATCACTTTGCTCACCCGGCAACAGGTAAGCGTCGATATCAGCGCCCTGAGGCGTCATGGCGCAGGCATAATCGATCACGTTTTTTAGTTCGCGAACGTTGCCCGGGTAATCGCGGCGATAAAGCAGGCGCAGTGCGGCGGGGGTAATACCCATTTCGTCACGTGCTTCACGTTCACAAAAGTCGCGAATAAAGGACTGGGCTAACGTGGCAATATCGTCGCGCCGTTCACAAAGTGGTGGCAATGCAAGGGGGAACTGGCCTAACCGGTAGTAAAGGTCTGCGCGGAACCGCCGCTCACGAATCTGTTCACGTAGCGGTTGATGCGTAGCCGCCACCAGGCGCAAATTCGCGCAGCGTTCCTCACTGGCCCCGAGCGGTCGGTAGCGGCCACTTTCCAGCACACGCAACAGTTTGGCTTGCAGGGCTAACGGCATATCACCGATTTCATCGAGAAATAACGTGCCCCCGTCCGCTTGGCTGATGAGTCCTTCGCGGGCCTGGTCGGCCCCGGAAAAAGCTCCCTTGGCATGGCCAAAAAGCTCCGACTCAAGCAGCGCTTCGGGAATGGCGGCGCAGTTAATCGCCATGAAGGGACCTTTTGCCCGTCCTGAAAGCTGATGGATAGCACGTGCCACCCGGTCCTTGCCCGTGCCGGTTTCACCCTGGAGGAGGACTGCCAGATTTGTTTCGGCCGCACGCACCACATGCCGACGCAGTGCTTGCATGGCTGACGACTGACCCAGCAGGTCGGCGGCGAGCTGGTCGGCCAGTGCCTGGCGACGGGCACCATCGTTGAGCTTGGCAAGCGAATCTTGCAGCAGGCGGGAGCGCTGACGCTCCCCCTGCTCCCGGGCCAGTCGGGCCCATACACGGCACAGCAAGGCATCAAACGCCACCATGCCGGGGTCTTCCGTCAGGCTGCTTAGCCTTGCCTGGGTACCTACCAACACCATCACTCCCAGCCATTCGTGGTCTTTGTCGGCCGCCCGCAGGGGGCGGATGTGCAGGTACGAGCCTGCGCCAAGTGCGGCCACCTGTTGCTGGAAAGTGGCATCATCCAGGCGCGTGCGTGCATCGGCGACGCTCAGGGTCAATGCTTTGCCGCTGCGAATGACGTGGGCATAGGGGTGATTGAAATCGCTGCAATCAAACTGTCCGTCGTCGCCATCTCGCCCCAGCCAGCGGCCGCTGCCATCGATATACAGACATTCGGCCGATGCCAGCCCCAGGTGGTCTTGCAGCAGTTGGGCTGCTCGCTGGCGCAACATCGACGTTGAGCGACTTTCCACCAGCATCAATGCCAATGGCATAGCCGCCAGTTCAGCTGATAACGCGCTCTTGGCAGAGGATGTGGCATCGGCAGCAGACGTCATGGTGTCAGGCGACCTCCGCAGTAAAGCTGCCGTGGTCAGGATCGACCCCCAACACAACGCTGGCCACGCTTTCACGACGCGCCATCCGCTCAAGCAGTGCACGGGAGAGCGGCGGTAGCAACTCGCCGTCGATCACCGACTCCAGCATGCGCGCGCCATTTTCACTACGCGTTGCCCGGGCGCAGATCGCCTCGACCAGCGCGTCATCCAGTACCACATCTGCCTGGCGGTGGCGTTCGCGGATGCGCGCCGCCAGGGTGGCAAGCTTGGCATTGACGATAGCGCGGAGAGTATCGCCCTCTAGCGGTAAGTAAGTCACCACTTCCATACGTGCCAGCAAGGCCGGTTTGAAGAAGTCGGCCAACTGCGGATAGAGCGCATCATCGAGTGCCGTGGGGTTATCACGGTGAGCGACGATGGCTTCATAACCCAGGTTGGAGGTGAGGAAGAAAAGCACGTTCTTGCAGTCAATCAGCCGGCCTTCTCCATCTGCCAGTTCGCCTTTATCAAACGCCTGGTAAAACAGATTCAGCACATCGGGGTGAGCTTTTTCCACTTCATCCAGCAGTACGACCGAATAAGGGCGCTGACGAATCGCCTCTGTCAGCAGCCCACCTTCACCAAAACCGACATAACCGGGCGGCGAGCCTATAAGGCGGGATACGGTGTGCTTCTCCTGATACTCGGACATGTTGATCGTGGTAAGAAACTGGCGACCGCCATACAGCTGGTCGGCGATCTGTACCACGGTTTCGGTCTTGCCGACCCCGCTGGGGCCAACGAGCAGGAAAGCACCCAGCGGCCGCCCAGGGCGACGCAGGTCGGCACGCGCGGTCAGTAGATGACGGTGGATACGTTCAATGGCAGCGTCTTGCCCCTGAATCATGTCACTCAGGTAGGCAGGTAGCGCGGTCAAACGCGTTAATTCATCGCTGGTCATCCGCTCAACCGGCACGCCGGTCCAGTCGCCAATCACCTGGGCAACTTGCGCTTCTTCAACGCTCGGGTTGACCAGGGTAAAGGTCTGCTGCAATTGGGCTAGCTGCTGTTCACGCGCCGCCAGCTCGGCGTGCAGGGAAGAGGAAAGCGGGTCTTCAGCATGACTTTCGTCATCGAGTAGTTGGCGGTGCAAGGCGACGATGGCATCGACACATTCACGCTGCTCGCCCCAGGCCGCTTCCAGCGTCGCCAGTTCATCGTCAAGGTTGGCTAAACGCTCGTCGAGTTCCTGGCGGCGTGATACGTCGACGTCTCGGCCCAGCAGCGTTTCACGGGCAAGCTGGTCGCGTTCGCGCAGCGCTGCGGTATGCTCGCTTTGCAAATGGCTAAGCTTTCGCGGCGGTGTATCAAGCGTTTGTGCCAGGCGCGTGCAGGCAGTATCCAGCACGTCGATCGCCTTATCCGGCAATTGCCGGCCGGCCAGGTAGCGAGCGGACAGGGCCGCTGCCGCTCTTAGGCCACTGTCGCCAATCAGGACGCCGTGGGCCTGTTCATAGACATCCCGTAAGCCCCGCAGAATCACCAGGGCTTGATCGACGCTGGGCTCAGACAGCGTAACCGGCTGGAAGCGCCGCGAAAGCGCCGGGTCTTTTTCAAAGTATTTCTTGTATTCCCGCCAGGTAGTGGCGGCGATGGTGCGTAGCTCCCCTCGCGCCAGCGCAGGCTTGAGCAAGTTGGCCGCATCTCCACCGCCTTCCTGGTTACCTGCGCCAATCAAGGTATGCGCTTCATCAATAAACAACAGCGTGGGGCGCGGTGCGTTCTTGACCTCGTCTATAACGGCTTTAAGTCGTTTTTCAAACTCACCTTTGACAGCCGCCCCGGCTTGCAGGGCCCCCAGGTCGAGGGTGAGCAACTCGACATCGGCAAGCGCCGCAGGCACCTGGCCAGCCACAATGCGTGACGCGAGACCTTCAACGACAGCGCTTTTGCCGACCCCGGCATCGCCAATCACGATGGGATTGTTTTTGCGTCGACGCCCAAGGATATCGAGCATCTGGTCGATCTCAGGGTCGCGTCCCAATACAGGGTCGAGCGTGCCTTGACGCGCCTGCTCGGTGAGTGAGGTAGCGAAGCGGGCCAGCGCACTGTCGTCAGTATCAGCGGGCACTTGGCGTGGGTGCCCCGTTACCTCGTCCTGGGGAGCCTCGGCTGAATGCGCGGTTATCTGATCCAAATGTCGGCGCAGGCTTTCCCGGTTGATGTCGGCCAGCAGCCTTACCACACCTGCCCCCAAATAGCGTTCCGGATTATGCAACAGCGCAGTAAATACAGCACCGCTTCGCAGTGTTGGATGCTGATACTCGGTGGAGGCAAGCAGCCAGGCATCCTGAAGCAACTCGACCAGAAGCGGTGAAAAGCTCGGCGTTGCCACCTCTACCTCGCGGGGCGGGCGTGTTTCTTCCGCCAACTGCGCGCGTAACGGTGCGATATCCATATCCAGGTGTTCACATATGGCGCGGACATCGCACAGCGGCTGATCCAGCATGGCTTGCAACAAATGCCCCACCGTCACCTCGGGCGCCTGCTGTTGCGCACATAGTAACGCGGCCTGCTCTAGGCCTTGGCGAGCGATCGTATTAAGACGGCCAATCAGCGCTGGTAGCTCTACCCTGAGCATGGTTTCTCCTAACGGTAAAGTTGATTAAGTAGCGAGGTAATTTGTGCCGCCTGTTGGTCCAGCGACCAGGAAAAGCCCCAATAAACGCCGACCATGGCGATACCAAACAACGCAAAGATGCCCCAGGTAGGGAAATGCGATGAACGGCGTTGATGCCCCTGCACGACATTATCAAGGGGGTGGGTTAGCGCTTCTTCACCTGGTTCCTCCAGGCTGTTTAACTGGTCACCCAAGGCCCTGACAACTTGCTCGTACTCCTCGCGACCGTGAGACATCACCCGGTATCGACCTTCAAAGCCAAGGCACAGACACAGGTAAATGAACGCCAGCATGTCTCGGTAGCGTTGGGGTTCTTGCTGGAGGCGGGCAAGAATCGAAAACACTTTTTCGCCGCCCCAGGTTTCGTTATGAAAGCGGGTCAACAGCGAGTGTTCGGCCCATTTACTTTGCCGCCCCCAGGGCATGCCCATCACGGCCTCATCGATAAATGAACACAGCACATAGCGATAGGCGAGCAGCGTGGCTCGGTCATAACCCTGCTCGGTCAGCTCGATTTCAATGGCAGCGATTTCATCGACAACCTGACGGTAAAGGCGCTCAATATCACCCGCTTCATCCAGTTGCCGCACCCTGACCACCATGCCCAGCAGGCTGCTGGCCGCATCAACCAACGGATTCAGGTTATGGCCGCGCAGGCGGAACCAATAATCCTCATCAGCATCAAGCTGCTCGGCGTGGCTATGAATCAAATGCTCCAAACCACGCTCGTTAATTAGATCCTCATGACGCACGCTGTCATTAGGTGCCTGGGAACGGCTCAAGCTGTGCGAATCGGTGGCAAGCTGCTGCATGGTTTAACTCCTGATAGCCCAGAACTGCATTTCCAGCCCTGGAAATTCACCGGCGACGTGAAAAGCAAAGCCGCTGGCACCGTTGAGCATGCCCCACGCCTCGCTTTGGCGGTCGAGCTGGAAATAGCTATAGCCAGCGTGATAGGGCAGTTCGCGTGGAGCCACCGGTAACGGCTCAAGCGGAATGCCGGGTAGCTGAAGGCTGATGAGATCGCGGATTCGCTCGACGCTCGCCACCTTGGTTTGCTGTAAAAACAGCTTGCGTAGCCGTTCATTGGGCATGTCGGCGCGCACGGCGAGGATGAATTCCGCAGATTCGATCAGGCTAAGGTCAGACAGCGGCGCCACTAGCAGGCCATAGCGCCGTGTCTGCAGCTGGATAGCCACGGCACGGGGTTCGAGCACCGTCGACAGCGCCTGGCGAAGCATTTTCATCAACGGATGAAAGGCGCCTTCGGGGTGATCGTGGTCGTAGGCGGGACACTCTGGGGGCAGCCGTGATTCGTCAGTAAAGGTGACAAGTTCACAGGCCACTTCATGCATGGTGTCGTAAAGTCGCTCAGGGTGCAGTTGACCCAACCGAGCGAGGTGCTGAAAACGCGGCTGGGCGCGGTTAAGCAGTTGCAGCAACATAAAATCGGAGACATCAGCAACGCCCGCCTGATGCGGCGTAGACAGGCGCTGGGCAATGTTACGCGCGCGTTCGCGCATCAATCCGGCCATCTCGCCCACAAACCGCTGCAACCCAGGTGCCGCTTGCACATTGAGCAGGGTTGGCAAGAACTGCTCATCAAGCACTAGGCTGCCGTCAGGGCGACGCTCAACAATGCGCGCAACGGCGAGGCAGGCGTAGCCGCTACGGTCATCGCGTTCGAGCAGCAAGCGGGGCGACACCCGAGCGACATTGATATCGGTGGACACGCCCTCCTGCGAGTGAAGATCACGCACGCTGCGCGACAATAACCGGTAGCGCGCCGACAAGTTGTCTTCAGGCCAACGCACTTCGCCAATACCATCGGTTGCCAGCGGCAAGCCTAGGTACACGACCTGATTGGTAATACTGGCGTCACTAATTTCCAGCGGCGCGGGCTCAACGTCATCGCCTGGGAGGTGAAACGCCACGCCGTCGGGCATGACGCCACTTGCCCGACTGATGGCGATGCGGCCAAAACTGAGGAATTCATTATTGAGTTCCAGCGAAAGGAAGCCGTATAAATAGTGGCTTACCCCCTTTAAGCGCGTATCCAAGATCCCTTCCAGGCTGCGCTGCTGTTGCTGGAAGTGCTGAGGCTTGATGAATAAGCCCTCGCTCCAAACCACACGATTCCGGCTGGCCATTATCCCTCCTTCCTTAACTCAGCTTCGCTGTCACGGAGGTGAACCAGCAGGTGATAGTGCTCGCCACGGCTTTTCACCTTGACGACCTTCTTCCATTCCGCCTCATTGGGGGAGGCGTAATACGCAATCAGCCCGATATAACGAGTGTCTTCATCGACCTCGAAGGGCGCGTAGAACTTCCATTGCTCTGGCAGCAACGTAAAGTCATCGTGGGCGAGGTAATTCGTGCCCAGGGTTTCTTCCAGGTCGTTTTCCAACTGACCTAAATCCGCGGCCATAAGCATTGAATCATCTTTCAACTGCAGGACTTGAAAGCGAAGCGGTGTCCCCTCGCCTTCCACGTTAGGGTTCACATCGGGTTCCGCCAGCATGCTGAGATCAATCTTGGTAGGCTGATCACCGGGATAACCCACCGGGATGTCGGGGTCCTTCATGACCTGCCAGGCTTTACTGGTGGCTTCCCGAGTCGACGCGCAACTTGTCAGCAGCAAGGTGAGGCAGAGCAGTCCGACAAGCCTTGCGATACCAGGCGCAGTCATGTCTCCTCCCGCTGCTGGCGACGCACAGACTGGTCGTAGGCTTGCTCAAACACTTCCCAAAACAGCTTTTGAAACCCTTGCTGCCGGTCAGAATTCAGTTCCCGGTAATAGTGGTCATACATTTCCCACGCCCAGCCACTTTCGTTATCGATACGATTTCCGGCGCCGCGATAGGCATGAAAGCGTTTAAGCAACGCCTCGGGGGAAAAGGCGTCCAGAATGGCGCTCAGTGCGTGGCCAATGGCGTCTTCGACCGCCGCTTGATGCTGGCCCTGGTGACGCAAACTCTCGGCCACGGCTTCCGGTGCTGACAGGTGCACAGGGCTGCGGGACGCTGACAGCATGGTTTCAGCCGTTTCCTCGAATGACTGCCCCAAGCGCAGTGGATTGTCCTCGATCGGTTGCAGGCGCCGATCACGTAGCGGGTACTTACTGTCATTTTGGGTCTGTTGTAATACCCGCAGCCCGTCGATGGCGGCACGCAGCGTCTGGCCCGCTTCTTCCAGGAAAGCTTGTTGCTCTTCACTATCCCGAAAAGGCAGGTCAATACCCAATCCCCGCAGTAATGGGTCAGCACCAACATGGCTTAGCGAGCGCGACGTTGGCTTTTGCCAACGGTCTTCCAATTGCTCACCCACCGAGCGTTCCAGGTCGTCTAATTGCCGCTCATCCATGTCATTGCTCCTGTGTGTTTTTTGGCCGTTAAGTGAGGGTATGTCTGGTAGGCTCACCGCTTCGCGACGGCGTTCTTGCTGAGCCCATTGCTGATATTCATGGCGCTGAGAAACAGGCAGGCTATCGACCGATTCCAACATGGCCGGTCTGGGAGCATCGTCTTCCAGTGCCACCATCGGGTCGTGCTGCAACGATCCGGGGATGACGCCGCCCAGCGCTTCGATAGGATCTTGGCGCTGCGGTTGCTCACGATTGAGGCCATGGCTTCCCACCGGCGACGCATGCCCATGAACGGTGACGTCTTCGTGCTCCTCATCAACCAGAGTAGCGAGGGAGTGCGCGCCAGGCTGCCAGGACTGACGATCGCCAAGATGCACTTTCAAGCGGTACTCACCGATCAACAGCTCGTCTCCGTCACGCAGCGCCACCTTCCGTCCACGCCCCAAAGGCAAGGTCGAGCGGTTGATGAAGGTTTGTCCACTGCTATCGATGAGGCAAAACTTCCCGTCAATTTTGGTGATATCAGCATGACCTGGCCGAATACGCCCTCTATGGTCTTGCAGCAGCCAGTGATCGTGCGCGCCGCTGCCCAAGGTGCCACCGCCGCCACGGAAGACGAAGCTGCTGGTCGAGCGCCCTTCGAGCGCTTCACTGTTGATGACCACCAGGGTGATGGCATCGGTCTGAATGGCATTCATGGCTTAACTCGTCATTTGGATGCGCACGCGGCGACGACTTGGGTTATCACCGCTCTCTGGGTCGACAAAGGTGGTCCAGCCAAGCTGGCACGAACCACCATCCCCCAGACGCATGGGTTTGACAGCGCTGGGCAACAGTTCAAGTTCAAGGTCGTAGGCCAGCGGCTCACGCAGTACAAAACTCACCAGCGTTTTCAAAGGATGGTGCTCCTCACCGTCGGGCAAAAAGTCTCTAAAACGAGAGAGGCTCAAGCCCCGTAAGCACAGCGCGAATTTGCCCTTGACGTCGGCAACACGCTCCCCGGCCACCACGTTCTCGCCCAAGGTCATACCAGCAAGGCCCGCACGGCTTCGTTGGTCGGGGGGTATGTCGACCCAACGCAACACCCATTCATCAACCTCTACCTGATCCAGGTCAAAACAGTGACCGACAATGCCGCATACCACGTCGGGAGAACGCGAGCGGCCTGCCAGCAGACCTGCGTAGGCCAGCATCTTGCTCCAGTTGATCGGTGTCTCGCCGCGTAGATCACCGTCAGCCAGCCCCACCAACGCAAAAATCGCCGCTGAAAACCCATCCTTGGCATCATCCTGGTAACGCACGTAGTGGCGGTATTTGCGCCAATTGCGGTGCATCAGGGTTAGCAGGCGATGATTAAAAAAATCTAGAAAATCGCCCGCTGCTCCTTCCTGGTGTGCTGACTCATGGGCCAGCGCTTCAAGGTAATAGCTTGGGAGCGGCGACTGGGCGCCCTGCAGTCCCAGAAAGCTGACCTTCATCTCGTACTGGCCACTTTCGTTCATCGCCAGGTTCAGCACATCGCTACCGGGGAAACCCAATGAAGCCGATGCCTTGAAGCGCACGCGCTGCCTTGAGGGCACGCTACCGCCAGGCCCCTGCTCTAAATCATCGCCATGATGACGGTGCAGGAGCTCAACCAACTGGAAAAACTCGTAACGTCTCGCCTCCTTAATGAGAGGCGCTAGCGCTACATCAGGGGCTGCTGCCCCGCCTGTAAACTCCATGTGTAGCGCTCTTGGTTATGTCGATTAACAACATGCAACTCATGAAAAGAGTTGATGCTGGCGTAAAGAGAGAAAAACCGCGCCAGCACACTGCCAAACAGGTACAAACTGCCTTCATCACCAAAGGCGTCCTGATCCAAGGTCATCACTGAGCGAAGGCCACGTATGGGCATCCCTTTGCTCAGCCGATCAACCGACTGCGTTTCGATATCCACGATGCCTGCCCATCTTTTTTGCGCAATGCGCTCTGCTTGACGATCGACAAGCGCGCGAAAGTCATACGCTCGCAGCACCGAACACAGGGCATCACGCTCCAGTAACGAGAGGTAGTTGAGCGACAGATTGGAGATCAGCATCCAGAGCAGCCCATCATCCAGTGCGGGTCGCAACACAGGCGTCGGACGGGTGATATTGCGAAAATCGGCATAAGCAGGACTGCTCTCAGTCGGCACGCAAACATCGCCCACCGTCAGTTGCTCTGGCAGTTCACGATTGCTGCAAGTCAACTGCAATGAGATTGTTTCACGGCTTTCAAGGTGTGCCTGCTCGTCGCCCCGAATAAAAGCGATATCGTGGTCAAAGCCATCGCTACGCAGGCTGTCACGCACTCGTAAACGGTAATAGAGGGCTTCGCGCCCCCGGTCGCGCTCTATTTGATGTTGAAAACTTTCAAAGGGCACATAGCGCCGGGGCTCACCCTGTTGGCCTGCCCGACCTACCCAACCGTGAACATTGTCCACACTGAACACCTCGTAATGCGACGGTGAGCGTGTGCTTGGACGCAGACGATACTCGCTACGCTCACCACTCAGATCGATCGGCTCGGCATCGTGGCTGAACAAGTTAATCGCCGGTGTGCAATAAAGCGCCAGGTGTTCATCCTGAACCCGTACATCCGTCGGCAGGGTGCGCGAAAACTCAAAACGTAACGTGACCCTTTCCGCTGGCCTTGACGGTAAGTACTGGTTCAGCCTTGTGACATCGAAGAAGTGAAACGCTTCGGGAAAGCAAAGGTACTCCTGCAAAATCCGATAGCCCTGATGCACATTACGGGGGTAAGGCAATAGCGCCTGATCACGCTCAAAACCGACTGCTTGAAGTGCATCGGTGGGCAGGGATTGCTGCCAGCCATCAACGTCCAACTCGACGCGGGTCAGGTAATGGTTAAGCCATAGGTACAACGTTCTTGCCGTATAGGCATCGCCGCCTAGATGCAGCCGCAACGACTCAATCCCCATGGCGTCCATCGGCTGGTCGCTGTGCACATCCATCGCCAGCTCGACCACTGAGGCTTCACGCGTATGCCGTGCGTTCACACCACTATGAGCTAGCGGGTATAGCGTTACGTCGTGACAGGTGCGGAATAAACAGGCGGTATTTTCCACGGGCGTGCTGGCAAGCGACGTACCTCTTGCAACGGGCTGTTGATGGCTTAACGCATGCCACGCTGGGGTAAATTGCACGACCGTCATGCTGGGCACGGGCCGCAGATAGTTCGGCCACAGCATGCTGATAAGCGAATGAGTGAGCTCAGGAAACTCGTCTTCCACTTTCTCCCGCATACGACCGGTTAAAAAGGCAAACCCTTCCAGCAGGCGCTCGACGTCCGGGTCGGTACTACGTTCAGACAGGAAGCGGCTTAGGCCTGGGTTTGCTTGTGCAAACTCCCGCCCCTGACGCTTCAGAAAGTTGAGTTCATCTCGATAATAGCGATTGAGCATGCGTGCCCCTCAGCCCATCAGTTGAGACACTGATAACGCTTGTTGTTAAGCAACAGGTCGATGGTGGTATGGGCACTCGCCTTCCCAAGCGCAACGGTGGCATGGACTTGAAAACGCAGTTGCAATGGATCGCCTGCACTGGGCAAAGCCTCAACATCCACGCGTTTTACCCGCGGTTCGAAGTGCTCAATGCATTGCCGGATCGCCTGCTGGACGCTGAGCTCCAGGTCGAGTACGCCGATCGTGGCATCGTTAAAATCCAGCAGACCCAATTCTGGCGCGCAGGCGCAATTCCCCGGATGACTGTTCAGCAATTCCACCAGATGGCGCTTGATGGACTCAACGACCTCTTCAAGCCGACCGTCTTCTTCGTAACTCACCGGTTGATGAGGTGCAGCAAGACGCTCGAACAAGCGAGTGCCTAATAGCCCGTTGCTGTTAGCTGCCATCGACCTGCCGTCCCTATTATTCCTTGTCGAGACGCCCGACGAGTGATAGCTCGAAGTTAGCTCCCATGTATTTAAAATGCGGCCTAACCGCCATTGAGACCTGATACCAGCCTGGATCGCCCTCTACATCCGACACCTGAATAGAAGCCGCACGGAGCGGGCGCCGACTACGCACATCGGCAGGCGGGTTCTCTTGGTCAGCGACGTATTGGCGAATCCAGGTGTTGAGCTCACGCTCAAGATCCTGACGCTCTTTCCAGGAGCCGATCTGCTCGCGCTGGAGCACCTTCACGTAGTGCGCCAAGCGGTTGATGATGAACATATAAGGCAGTTGGGTGCCCAGCTTGAAGTTGGTTTCCGCCGCCTTGCCTTCCGCCGTGTTGGGAAACACCTTGGGCTTTTGCACAGAATTCGCCGAGAAGAAAGCGGCATTGTCGCTACCTTTTCGCATGGTCAGCGAGATAAAACCCTCTTCAGCCATTTCAAATTCACGCCGATCCGTGATCAGCACTTCCGTGGGAATTTTGGCCTGTAGCTGACCAAACGCCTCATAGGTATGAACCGGCAGGTTTTCGACGGCCCCTCCACTTTGCGGGCCGATGATATTGGGACACCAACGGTATTTAGCGAAGCTGTCAGTCAAACGTTCGGCGAGCAGGTACGCAGTATTGCCCCACAGATAATGATCATGGTCTTCACTTACCGTTTCCCGGTAATTGAATGTTTTAACAGGGTTTTCGACAGGATCGTAAGGCGTACGCAACAGGAAGCGCGGCGCCGTCAACCCTAGATATCGCGCATCCTCAGACTCACGCAAGCTGCGCCAGCGCGCATATTTAGGACCTTCGAAGATGGCCTTGAAGTCCTTGATGTTCGGCAGTTCCTCAAAACTTTCAATACCGAAGAACGAAGGCGCTACCGATGACATAAAGGGGGCGTGCGCCATGGCGCCCACCGCGGCGGTATGCTGCAGCAACTTCATGTCAGGAGTGGAAGGCGAAAAATCGTAATGACCGATTATTCCGGCTACCGGCTCGCCACCAAACTGACCATAACCCGCATTATAAACATGATGATAGAGGCCGCTCTGACTGATTTCCGGCGCGAATTCGAAGTCTTCCAGCAGCTCTTGCTTCGTGGCATGCAGCACATCGAGCTTAATATTCTCACGAAAATCGGTCCGATCAACGAGAAGCTTCAGACCTCGCCAAGCTGACTCGAGCTCCTGAAACCCCGGCTCGTGCAAAATTTCATCGACTTGATGGCTGATCTTGCGATCCAGCTCAACGATCATGTTATCGACCAGCGACTTATTGACACTAGGCGTCGCTTCACTGCCTTTAAGCAACTCAGAAATAAACGCTGCCACACCCTGTTTGGCGACGTCATACCCTTCATCGGCTGGTGCCATGCGGGTCTGAGCCATTACCTGATCGAGCAGCGAAACATCCTCTGATTCTGTCTCTGCCGCCGTAGTCTGCTGCTTTGCTGTTTTACTCATCATTCCGCCCCGAATTCGCTGAAACGCACGCTTTAAAGATCTATCTGACTAAGCGTTACTCGCCTTTGCCCTGGGTATCCAGCAACGCCAACTCATCCAGCAACTGCTGTCGAGCTTCATCGCTTTCCAACAACTTCTGCAGACGATCACGGAAGGCAGGAACATTGCCCAGCGGCCCTTTCAGAGCTACCAGGGCTTCGCGCAACTCGACCAGTTGGCGCAACTCTGGCACTTGCTTGGCAACCGAATCAGGTGAGAAATCGCTGAGCGATTTGAAGGACAGATCCACCGCCATGTCGCCCGACTCCTCGCTATCGTCAGCGAGGCGGTTAGGCACCGACGCCTGCAGGGTTAGGCCTGCCTCGCGCATGACCGACTGAAAGTTGTTTTTATCAACAGAAACGGCTTGCCGCTCTTCTATCGGCGCCTCTTCCTCTTTGCCCTTAAAATCGCCCACAACCAGCAGCTTGAGCGGCAACTCAGTCTCCGCCTGCTGGTCACCAGTCGCCGGTACATACTTGATATTGATGCGCTCTTTTGGCGCAACAGTGCCTTGTTTAGCCATGATGGTTCGCTCTGCCCCGGAGCCTAGCAAAAGGCTTCCTACAACTGTGAATGGTTATTAATCCCGGGAATTTAGCGGACTTGACCAATACCCGCCAACCCGGACATTGAGCAACGACGAGCCACTTCCATCCAGCTGGCTTACAAGGTTTTGGAGATTTTCCTGAATTTCGGCGCTTTTGCCTTCCATTTCACTTCAGAAAAACAAAGCCCAAAATTCCATGTAAGAAATATCTTACATACGAATGGTCAATCTCTTATAAAAATGGACCGCTTTTTCCTACAAACCCACTTATCTTTTATTGCGTAAAGACCAATCTGATCGCTAATCAAAGAAAAACAATACAACAAAAAAACACCAAGAAAAGACCGGGCAAGATACCGCCACAAGGAGCAAAGACTTGCTTAAAACCAGGCAAATAATTGCCTAATCAAAATTAACTATATGCAATAACACAATTAAATTATTGAAATAAAAATAAAATTTATTTTAGGCACGATAGTTGCTGTTTTATAGCGCCCACACTGGGTGTTTTTCTTTTACTTATTCCGTCAAGGAGCAGACTTATGCCAACCCCATGTTATATCAGCATCGAAGGGCAGTCTCAGGGCAACATTACGGCAGGCGCATTCACTCCCGACTCGGTCGGCAACATCTATGTCGAAGGTCACGAAGATGAAATGCTGGTGCAGGAATTCAAGCATGTGGTAACGGTTCCCACCGACCCACAGTCTGGCCAGCCTTCCGGTCAGCGCGCCCACAAACCTTTTGTGTTTACCGTAGCGCTGAACAAGGCCGTTCCATTGATGTACAACGCGCTGGCATCCGGTGAAATGCTGCCCAACGTCGAGCTCAAGTGGTACCGCACGTCGGTAGAGGGTAAGCAGGAGCACTTCTTCACCACGTCGCTAACCGACGCCACCATCGTGGATATCAACCTGCGCATGCCGCACGCCCAGGACGTCACCAAGTCTGAGTTTACGCAGTTGATGGACGTATCCCTGTCTTACCGCAAGATTGATTGGGAGCATACTGTCGCGGGCACATCAGGGTCTGACGACTGGCGCGCCCCCATCGAGAGTTAATCCCTTCACCATGCGTCGCCTTTGAAGGCGGCGCATGGGTTCATATCGATAGTCACCCGCTTCAATGAGCCTCATCCCAGTTGTCACCGCTTTCCGCTTCCACAATCAACGGCACGCTCAACTGCGCGGCACCCTGCATACGCTGCTGCACCTGCTCGATAAAGCTTTCGACCTGAGACTCGGCGACTTCAAACACAAGCTCGTCGTGTACCTGCATGACCATTAGCGCGTCAAACTCGCCCTCTGCCAGCCAGGCATCCACATCAATCATCGCCTGCTTGATGATATCCGCCGCGGTGCCCTGCATGGGCGCGTTGATCGCGGTACGCTCGGCACCCTGACGGCGGTTGCGGTTTTGCGAGTGAATTTCCGGTAAGTAGAGACGGCGCCCTCTTACGGTTTCCACATAGCCGTCCTCTGCCGCCTGGCTGCGAATACGATCCATGTAACGCGCTACCCCTGGATAACGGTCGAAGTAGCGATCGATATAGGTCTGCGCCTGATTACGCTCGATATGCAGCTGGCGTGACAGACCCCAGGCGCTCATGCCGTAGATCAAGCCGAAGTTGATCGCCTTGGCGCTACGCCGCTGATCGCCGGAGACTTTCTCAAGCGACGTGCCAAACACCTCTGCCGCCGTGGAAGTGTGAATATCGCGGCCTTCCGCAAACGCTGCCAGCAGGCCTTTATCTTCCGACAGGTGGGCCATGATGCGCAGCTCGATCTGCGAGTAGTCGGCCGCCACAATACGGTAGCCGGGGCGCGCCACGAACGCCTGGCGAATCTTGCGCCCTTCTTCGGTACGGATGGGGATGTTCTGCAGGTTAGGGTCGGACGATGACAACCGCCCAGTGGCCGTCACCGCCTGGTGGTAGCTGGTGTGTACACGTCCGGTGGCTTTGTTCAAAAGACGCGGCAGCTTGTCGGTGTAGGTGGACTTCAACTTGGCCAGCCCCCGGTGTTGCATAATGACCTTCGGCAACGGGTAATCCAGCGCCAGTTCCTCAAGCACGGCTTCGGCCGTAGAGGGTGCGCCCTTGGGGGTTTTCTTGATCACCGGGATTTTCTGTTCTTCGAACAGGATCTGCCCCAGTTGTTTGGGTGAGCCAAGGTTGAACTCGCGTCCCGCCAGCTCATACGCTTGGCTTTCCAGCTCGCGAATACGCGATTCCAGCTGCTGGCTATGCTCATGAAGGCGTTCAGCATCCAACGCCACGCCATTGCGCTCGATGCGGGACAGCACGCTGATCAGCGGCAGCTCCAGATGATCCAGCACCTCGGCGAGGCGGCCTTCGCGTTCTACCTGGGGGCGCAGGGTTTCCTGTAACCGCAGGGTAATATCCACGTCTTCACAGGCGTACGGGGCCGCCTGCTCAAGAGCGACCTGATTGAAGGTCAGCTGTTTGGCACCTTTACCTGCGATGTCTTCAAACGAAATGGTGCTTTCACCCAGATACTTCAGCGCCAGGGAGTCCATGTCGTGTCGCGTGGCGGTGGAGTTCAACACGTAGGAGGCCAGCATGGTGTCGGCCAGCGGCCCCGCCACGGCAATATCATAGTTGGCCAGCACGGAAATATCGTACTTGAGGTTCTGGCCAATCTTGGTTTTCTGGACGTCTTCCAGCAGCGGTTTCAGCGCAGACAATACCGCTTTGCGGTCAAGCTGCGCCGGGGCATCCAGGTAGTCATGGGCCACCGGAATATAGGCGGCTTCCCCCGCTTCCAGCGCCAGCCCAATGCCAACGATTTCGGCGTCCATGTAGTTGAGGCTGGTGGTTTCCAGGTCGAAGCAGAAACGCTCCGCTTTGTTGAGGCGTTCCAACCAGGCATCAAACTCACTCTGCTCAACAATCACGTGGTCGTGGCGCTCGCTGGGAGTGGCAACGCTATCATCAGCCGCATTAGCCGGTGCGGGCTCGCCGCCCTGGACGTCGTCAACGCCTTCGTCCTTGCCTTCCAGCAGCTCGTTCAGCCACTGTTTGAACTCCATCTCCTTGTAGAGCGCTACCAGCGCTTCGCGATCTGGGTGCGCGATGTCCAGGTCGTCCAGCCCGACCGGCAGGTCGCAGTCGACCTTGATGGTGGCAAGTTGGTAAGAGAGAAACGCCTGGTCACGGTGTTCTTCCAGTTTTTTGGGCAGCGTTTTGGCACCCCGGAATGACAAGGTTTTAACCCGCTCCAAATCCCCGTAAATGGTATCCAGCCCTCCGCCCATGCCCTGAAGCAAGCCAATGGCGGTTTTTTCCCCGACCCCTGGCACGCCGGGAATGTTATCGACCTTGTCGCCCATCAAGGCGAGAAAATCGATGACCAAGGCGGGCGGCAGGCCGAATTTCTGCTCAACGCCCGCTTCATCCAGGGTCTCATCCTTCATGGTGTTGACCAGCGTGATGTGGGCATTGACCAGTTGCGCCATGTCCTTGTCGCCGGTGGAGATCACCGCATCGCGCCCCGCCTGGGTGGCATGGTGGGCCAGGGTGCCAATCACGTCGTCGGCTTCAACGCCTTCAATACACAGCAGCGGCAGGCCGAGGGCTTTCACGCACTCGTGCAGTGGCTTGACCTGGCTGCGCAGGTCGTCGGGCATCGGCGGGCGATGGGCCTTGTAGTCGCTGTACAGGTCATCGCGAAAGGTCTTGCCCGGGGCGTCAAACACGACGGCCATGGGGCTTTCGGGATAATCTTTTATCAGCCGCTTGAGCATGTTCAGCACCCCCTTCACGGCGCCCGTAGGCTGGCCGTTGGAGGTGGTTAGCGGCGGCAGCGCATGAAACGCGCGATACAGGTACGAGGAGCCATCGACAAGCACGATCGGAGCACGGGCCATAACCAAATTCCATTGTTGGCAAACAGTAAGATGTCTGTTTCATGATACGCGTTCAGCGGCCACACTGCAGACCCAAGGTGGCCCGATAACGTTATTCAAGATGACACAATGCTGCCAACTGACGCATCAAGCCGCTACAATAATGGGCTTAGCAACCTGGGCGAGATTCTCATGGCTGTATTCACTCCGCTTAGCGACGCACAGGTCGCTACGTTTTTAGAAAAATTTGATGTCGGTAATTTCTTGTCGCTAAAGGGCGTGACGGCGGGGACGGAAAATTCGACCTTTTTTGTGACCACCGACCGCCGCGAGCTGGTATTGACCCTGTTCGAACAGGGCGAGCATGCCGAGCTGCCTTTCTTTGTCGAGTTATTGGACTACCTGGATGAACACCGCCTACCGGTTCCCGGCACCGTTCACGATCGCGAAGGCATCGCACTGCACAGCCTGGCCGACAAGCCCGCGCTGCTGTTTCCGCGCTTACCAGGGCGTCATCCAGAGGCTCCCAACCTGGCCCAGTGCCACGCTTTGGGTGACACCCTTGGTCGAATGCACGTCGTTTCAAAGCGCTTCCCCGGCCACCGTCCTAACCCGCGGGACCTGCATTGGCTACATGCCATGCATCACAGGGTGCTGACTTACCTCAGCCCTGACGACCAGACGCTGATGAAAGACGAGGTCGATGACTTCGAAAGTGCCTTCGCCCAACACGATGAGTTGCCCCAGGGCGCGCTTCATGGCGACCTGTTCCGCGACAACACGCTGTTTGAAGGCGATGAGCTTGGCGGCATTATCGACTTTTACAATGGCTGCACCGGTGACCTGCTGTTTGACCTCGCCATTGTGATTAACGACTGGGCTTCCAACGAAGACGGTACCTTGAACGGCGAACGCTATGCGACCATCCTGAGCGCGTATCAGGCCCGCCGTTCGTTAACGGCAGATGAGCAAGCGCTATGGCCGACCATGCTGCGCATGACGGCGCTGCGTTACTGGCTCTCGCGGCTGCTGGTGGTTTACGTGGACCCGCCCGCCCACGACTTGACCCCCCACGACCCCGACCGTTTCCGCACTATCCTGAAAGCGCGCATCACCCATGGTGCATTACCACTGCCCGAGGCATCTTCATGAGCGAAGCGTCCACCAACCGTTCAGCCCAACGCGCTCGTCGCACCTGGAACATTGACCAGTGGGGGAGTGGTTACTTCGACGTGGATGACCAGGGCCAGGCACTGGTGCGCCCTTTAGGCAACGATACCGAGGGGCCAGCACTCCCGCTGAGCGGCCTTGTACGCCAACTTCAGAAAACCGGATTACGCCTGCCGGTACTGGTACGCTTTAGCGATATTCTGCATGACCGCGTCGAGCAGCTATGCGGCGCCTTTGACGCTGCCATGCACGACCTTGACTACCAGGGCGGCTACACGGCGGTTTACCCCATCAAGGTCAACCAGCAGCGGCGCGTGGTGGAAGAGATTCTGGCCACCGCCGAACGTGGCCGCGGCCGTGTCGGCCTGGAAGCCGGCAGCAAGCCCGAGCTGCTGGCGGTGCTTGCCCTCTCAGAGGGTGGTTCTTCGCTGATCGTTTGCAACGGCTATAAAGATCGCGAGTACATCCGCCTGGCACTGCTGGGCGAGAAGCTCGGCCACCGGGTTTACCTGGTGGTAGAAAAACTCTCGGAGCTCGAGGTCATTCTTGAAGAGGCTCGTGAGCTGGACGTGACGCCGCGTATCGGCCTGCGCGCCCGGCTTGCCTCCGTCGGCAAAGGCAAATGGCAAAATACCGGCGGTGAAAAATCCAAGTTTGGTCTCACTGCCAGCCAGATCCTGACCGTCGTGGAGACACTGCGCGCCCAGGATGCCCTGAATAGCCTGCAGCTTGTGCACTTCCACCTGGGTTCACAGATTGCCAATATCCGCGATATTCAACGCGGCCTGCGGGAGTGCGCACGCTTCTATCAAAACCTGATGACCCTGGGCGCCCCGATTGATACCGTCGATGTGGGCGGTGGCCTGGGTATCGACTATGAAGGCACCCGCTCTCGCAGCGACTGCTCCGCCAACTATTCAATGCGTGAGTATGCCCGCAACGTGGTCAGCGCCTTTGCCCAATTGTGCCAGGACGCCAACCTGCCTCAGCCGCACCTGATCAGCGAGTCCGGCCGGGCACTGACCGCCCATCATGCCGTACTGATTACCAACGTGATTGGCGACGAACGCATCGATGACACGCCGCCCGAGCGTTCACAACAGGATGACCTGCAAGTGGCTGCGCTATGGCGCGTCTTCGAGCAGTTGGCAGACCCTCAGGAACCTCGCGTGCTGGTCGAAGCGTGGCATGATTTGCTCCAGGCGGTCAGCGAATTACAGGACCGCTTCGTGCTGGGGCTCAGTGATATCAATGCCCGCGCCGAAGGCGAGCGCCTGTATATGGCCGCGTGCGCCAGACTGCGCGGCCAACTGGATACCCGCAACCGGGCGCATCGCGACATCCTGGATGAGCTCGCGGAGAAGCTGGCCGATAAACTCTTCGTCAACTTCTCGCTGTTCCAGTCAGTACCCGACGTCTGGGGCATCGAACAGATTTTCCCGGTACTGCCGTTAAGCGGGCTGGATCAACCCCCAACGCGTCGAGCGATCATTCAGGACATCACCTGCGACTCCGATGGCCGCATCGACAGCTACGTGGATGGCCAAGGCGTTGAAAGCACCTTGCCGATTCCTGAGTGGGAAACCGAGGATGAGCGCTGGCTGGGCTTTTTCCTGGTGGGCGCTTACCAGGAAATTCTCGGCGATTTGCACAACCTGTTCGGCGATACCGACTCGGTGGATGCGGCCCTGGGCCTCGACGGTGAGTGGCAGCTTTCCAATGCCCAGGCGGGCGATACGGTGGCGGAAGTGCTCGCCTACGTGAACTTCGATGCCCGGGTCCTGAAGCAAAAGCTCACCGAACAGCTTGCCACCAGCGGTTTTTCCGCCAGCGAACAGGCGCATTTTGCCGCCAGCCTGAGCGACGGATTGGAAGGCTACACCTACCTGGAGTAGCTCTGACTTACCGTCTTTACAACACAACGGCCACCGAGTCTGTCGGTGGCCGTTTGCGGCGGCGGCTCACTCAACCACGCTGGTGGTAATGTCCAAACCACCGGTCAACGTCATGCGCAGCTTGGCGCCCCGAGGCAGCTCGCCCACCCCCGCAGGCGTCCCGGTCAAAATGACATCACCGGCTTCCAGGGTGAAATGACGGCTCATCTCTGCGACCAGAGTGGGGATGGTGAAAATCATGTCGGCCCCTTCACCGTGCTGGCGTTCTTCGCCGTCAATTTCCAGCTTGAAGGCCAGCGCGTTCCAGTTCGGCACGCGGCTTAACGGTAGAAACGGGGATAGCGGGCAGGCACCGTCAAATCCCTTGGCAATCTCCCAGGGGTGACCTTTCTCTTTAAGTTCGGTTTGAATATCGCGCAGCGTTAAATCAAGCGCCAGACCCAGCCCGGTAATCGCCGCGCTGGCTTCATCCGGCGTCGCATCGCTGATGGTCTTGCCGACTAGAAGCGCCAGCTCAACCTCGTAGTGAACCTCTCCACGATGGAAGGGCGGTGACAACGGCTGCTGGAGATCCACGACGCTGGTCGACGGCTTGATGAACAGCAGTGGCTGGCTGGGAACCGGATTATCCAACTCTTTCGCGTGGTCAGCATAGTTGCGCCCGACACACACAACCTTGCCCAACTCGTAGGGAAACGCTTGACCATCGGTAAATTGAGGAACAAAACGCATGATGGGGTGACTCCTTATGATGCACACATAATAGCAAGCGCACCAGTCTACCCCACCCATGCGATTGTTCCACACCTGAGTCGTTACCGGGTTGCCTCTATTAATGACTGGGCGTCGTCGTCAGGTTCATGAGCAAGAAAGCTCGGCCGCTGCGCTGGCGCCGCATAAGGCTCGCGGCAACGGTTATCGGGGCGGTTGAACACGAAAAAAACGTTGCTGCGGGGGTCCGGCGACAGGTTGGCATTGGAGGCATGCAGCGTGTTGCAGTCGAACAATAACAGGCCACCTGCCTGCCCCTTGGGCGCCTCGATACCATGCTCGGCGACCAGTTCCGTCAGCGCTTCTTTGCTTGGCACACCGATTTCCTGCATTTTAAGCGAGCTTTTGTAGTTGTCTCCTGGCGTTTCTCCCAGGCACGGCACGAATTTCTTGTGCGACCCGGGGATCAACATCAAGGGGCCGTTAAATTCGTGGTTTTCTGTCAGAATCAGTGAGGCACTCACGGCATGCATGTTGGGCATACCGTCTTCAGCGTGCCAGGTTTCAAAGTCGGAGTGCCAGTTGAAACCCTTACCGGCAAACCCCGGCTTATAATTGATGCGCGATTGATGCACATAGGGGTCAGCGCCGATAAGTTGCCGCGCGGCGCCCGCCAGGCGCTCATCCTGGGCGAGCTCACCCATGCGCTGCGAGAGAAGATGCACGGCAAACAACGAACGAATTTCCTGGCTTTCCGGCTCGGTAATGCTGAAAGGCTTGTCACGATAGGCTTCATTGTTCATGAGCGTCTGCATTTCCCGACGCAGCTCATCGAGCTCTGAACCGGAGATCAGGTTGGGAATGAACAGAAACCCTTTACGCTCGAACTCGTCGAGTTGCGCCTGGCTAAGCGGACCTGTCAGGTGACGACCTTTGACAACCTCTTCCTGGCGCGGCTGCCAGAGTGATGCAGGCGCTTCCGACAACCGCGACGGATAAGGATCCTTGACCATCGAAAGCTGCGCCGACGGTACATCCGCCATTTCGCTGTACTGCTTCTGCGTTTTTAAAACATTGAGAGGTGTATTGCTGACTGTCATCTAATCCACTCCTTGTATGATTAAATTTCAGATCATTCTCAGAACAATCATCTTGCAGTGCACAAGGTAGACAATCTCAGTCCTCCTGCAAGGCATGCCCGCTCAGCTCATAACATGGGTTACGTGAAAAAAATTCACTTTTTGAGCAAGCAAGCACAGAAGAGCTCATGAATTTTATATGGCCTGTTTAACCCGATTCAAGTCGACGCTCATCCATACCCGTACAAAACATCACCATAAAAATCACCTGTAGAACCCCTGTATACTTTATGATCAAACACTTTATTGATCACCGGAGGTCTCATGCTGATCCTGCAGCAACTTCACAAAACATTCAGCACGCCGCAGGGAGAGCTACCGGTACTCAACGGTATCGACCTGGCGCTTGACCAGGGCGAGAGCCTGGCCTTGATGGGCGAGTCGGGCAGTGGCAAATCGACGCTTCTGCATTTGGCAGCAGGCCTTGATCTGCCTGACCAGGGCCGTATCAGCATTGACGGTCACGAGCTTTCTACCCTGGACGAACCCGCACGCGCCAGACTTCGCCGTGAGCATCTCGGGCTTGTTTTTCAGCAGTTCCATCTGGTGCCCAGCCTGAATGTCATCGATAACCTACGACTCCAGGCCCGCCTGGCGGGCCGCGAGGACACCGAATGGACTGCCCACCTGATGGCGCGTCTGGGGCTTTCCGGTCGCGAGGCTTACTACCCCGAGCAGCTGTCGGGTGGCCAACAGCAGCGCCTGGCGATTGGTCGCGCGCTGGCCGCTCGCCCCCGTCTGTTGCTCGCGGATGAGCCCACCGGCAACCTTGACGAGCAAAGCGCTGATACCGTCCTCGCGTTATTGCTCGACCTGGTAAAAGAGACGCGTTGTGCCTTGTTGATGGTGACCCACAGCGCCCGCGTGGCGGCACCGCTGAGTCGCCTGGTGCGCCTGCACATGGGCCGCTTGAAGGATAATGCCCCATGATGCTTCGCGTACTGCTCACCCTGTTGAGCCACTATCGCCGCCATCCCGGCCAACTTGCCATGCTGCTGCTTGGGCTTTGGGTGGCAAGCGCCCTATGGAGCAGCGTCCAGGCCGTCAACGCGACCGCCAAAGACAGCTACGCCCGTGCCAATGCGCTGTTCAGTGCCAACGTTGACGAGCTGGCGCGGCGCGATGGCCAGCCGCTCACCCGCGAGGACTACCTGAGCCTCCGGCGAGCCGGCTTACCCGTCTCGCCAATGCTGGAAGGCACCCTGGAAATCGATGGGGAACGCCTGACCATCGTCGGCATTGACCCGCTCACCTTGCCAAGCAGCAACACGCTGGGCGCCAACGGTACCGCGTTGACAGCCTTTATCACGCCACCCTGGCAAACCCGGCTCGCGCCCGACACGCTCGATTTGCTGGGGCTCTCGCGTCAGCAGGCGCCAGGCATGACGCCTGCTGTCGATAATACGGGAGACAGTGCTGGAGACAGTACTGGAGAGAGTGCTGGAGAGAGTGCTGGAGAGAGTGCTGGAGAGAGTGCTGTAGATGGCGCTGGACATAGTTCTGGAAATAGCACTGGAAATAGTGGCCAGCGCCTACCCCCGCTGGCACTGCGCGCCGACCTCCCACCGAATACCCTGGTCATGGACATCGCCGCAGCCGCCCGGTTGCTGGATCGCGATAACACCTTGAGCCAGTTGGTCACCGCCCCGGGTGCGCTACCTACAGCGCCCGAAGGCTATCGGCTTACCCGGGCCGCGACGCTGGCATCGCCTGAGCAGCTCACCGAGAGCTTCCACCTCAACCTCACCGCCCTGGCGCTGCTGTCGTTAGTCGTCGGCCTGTTTATCGTCCAGGCCGCGCTGGGGCTTGCCATGGAACAGCGCCTGACAACGCTAAGAACGCTGCGCGCCCTGGGCGTCCCCGCCGCCACGCTCGTCATGGCCATGCTGCTCGAGTTGCTGGTACTCGGCGTGCTGGGCGCCGCGCTTGGGCTGGCCAGCGGCATCTGGCTGGCGGGCCAGCTACTCCCTGACGTGGCCACGACGCTGTCGTCGCTTTATCAGGCCGACGTCAATCGAAGCCTGGTGCTGCCATGGCACTACTGGGTAGGCAGTCTGGCAATTACCTTCGGCGGCCTGCTGCTGGCGGGTAGCGGTGTCCTCTGGCGGGCCGCTCGCCTCAACGTGCTGGCCCTGGGCCAGTCCCAGGCATGGCGGCTAGCCTACCAGCGCCAGCTAAAGCGCATGACGCTTGGAGCCACCGGGGTGGCCTTTCTCGCCCTGGGGTTAGCACTGTGGCTTGGCCTACTACCGCCCGGCCAGGGTGTCCTGGTCAGCTTTGGGTTTGTTGCCGCGCTACTGTTGAGTAGCGCGCTATGCCTGCCACCGCTGATAAATGGGGTGCTCCACCTGCTGCAGCGATGGCTCCGCCGTCACCCGCTTGCCCACTGGGCAGTCGCCGATATTCAGCTACAGCTGCCGCGCCTTTCCCTGGCCATGATGGCGTTGTTGATTGCGCTGGCCACCAACCTGGGCGTCAGCAGCATGGTCGGTGGCTTTCGCCTTACCTTCCTGGACTGGCTGGACCAGCGGCTGGCCGCCCCGTTATATGTCAATGCCTCGCCGTCGACATTGGCCCCCATGCTGGATTGGCTCGATGCGCGTCCTGACGTTGCCGAAACACTGCCCACCGCCCGCGGCAGCGTCGATCTGCTGGCAGTGAACGATACGCAGGAACAGGGGGCACGCGAGCGCATTGCGCTGTTCGGCATCACCCCGGCACCCACCATTACCGACCGCTGGCCGCTGCTTGATACCCGCGCAGGAAGGCCCGCTGCCTGGGCGTCGCTATCGGCGAACAGCGTGTTTATCAACGAACAGATGGCCGTGGCAAAACAGCTCGCACCGGGTGACGAGCTCAGACTGGATACCCCGCAAGGGGCGAGGTCATTTGAGATTGCCGCGGTTTACCCTGACTACGGCAACCCACGCCAGCAGATCCTGGTACCCGCAGAAGTGCTTATTCAGCGCTTCGGCGGCGAGGTTGCCTCAATAGGCTTGGTAGTCGACGACAGCGCTGACCGTCAGGCATTGCGTGGGGCGCTGGCGAATAGTTTCGATGTATCCCCGGAGGCGATGGTCGATCAACAGGAAATCAAACGGCTGGCGACGCAAATTTTCGAGCGCACCTTTACTATTACCCGTGCTTTGAACGGCCTTACCCTGGGTGTCGCGGCATTAGCGCTGCTGGCGACACTGCTGGCCCAGGCGCGAGATCGACAGCGCCAGCTGGCGTCACTATGGGCACTTGGCGTGCCGCGTAAAACGCTGACCCTAATGCCGCTCTTTCAACTCGGCGGGCTGGCATTGTTAACCGGTGTGGTCGCGATCCCGCTGGGCATTGCCATTACCTGGACGCTCGTGGCCATCATCAACGTTGCCGCGTTTGGCTGGCGGCTACCACTCTACCTTTTCCCCTGGGATATACTCATCACGCTGGCCACCGCTCTGGGCGTGGCCTTGGCCGCCGCCGCCCTGCCATCGATTCAGCTGTGGCGGACCTCCCCCCAGGCGATGCTCAACCAGGGGGCTACATGAATTATTCCCGGTTATCGACAGCGCTCGTGGCGATGGCATGTGCCACCCTCATTGGCTGCCAGGAATCCCCTTCCGATGCGGCACCCCAAGGGTTTGCCGGGCTGGGGGCAAACGCGGAGGAATTTGCTCAGGCGGATGCGTCCACGCCATTGAATTTCCCCCGGGATCACGGGGCGCACCCCGACTACCGCATCGAGTGGTGGTACCTGACCGCCAACCTTGAAGACGACCAGGGCCAGCCGCTCGGTCTTCAATGGACGCTGTTTCGCCAGGCGCTGACACCCCCTAACGAGCGCCCTGCGCCGTCGCCATGGGCAGTGGACCAGGTGTGGATGGCGCACCTGGGGATTTCCCGGGGAGAAACACATGTGGCCGCCGAACGCTTTGCGCGTAGCCACAGTAAACACGCCAATGGGCAAGCGGGCGTCGAAGCGGCGCCGTTTCAGGCCTGGATTGATGACTGGTCACTCGAAAGCCCGTCAGACGCCAACTTTGAGGATTTTACCCTACAGGCCTACAGCGGTGAGGGTGCTGAGCGTTCTGGTTACACGCTTAACCTCAGCGCTCAAGGCCCATTGATCTGGCACGGAGAGAATGGGTTTAATGCGAAAACCGTCGAGGGCCAGGGGTCGCGCTACTACAGCCAGCCGTTCCTAAGCATCACCGGCCGTGTCACGCTGAACGGTGAAACCCGCGAGGTCAGCGGCCAAGGCTGGCTGGACCGCGAATGGAGCAGCCAACTGCTCACCCCGGGACAAACCGGCTGGGACTGGTTTTCGCTGCATCTGGACGATGGGCGCAAGCTGATGGCCTACCGATTAAGAGGCGGCGGCCCGGAAGGGGGTGACTATCTATTCGCGCATTTGCTCTCAGCGGACGGACAAACCCAAATCATCGGGCCTGATAGCGTCTCGTTAACGCCACTGGAAACGCAGTCGGTCGCCAACCGAGATATCCCCACACGCTGGTCGCTCACGCTGCCCGACGCGGACCTGCAGCTTACCGTCGAAGCACGCCACCCCAATCGCTGGATGCCCACCTCGGTACCCTACTGGGAAGGCGATGTCGTGGTTCGTCAGGCAGAAACGCAGGAAAATGTCGGGGTTGGCTATCTGGAGATGACGGGGTATTGATCTGTCCGACGACCTTGACTGTCGGCAATGACCGGAGACGAAAACGGCCGCCTCGAACGAATAGAGTTCAATGACCTCCTGGACCAGCAGCGCGAGCTGATGCTCATGGACATTCGCGCTCCATGGCAGGCACGGGTCATTAAAAAGGTGGCCCAACCATTAGGCCTGAGTATCGGTGAATTCCGCCATGATGTCCCCCGATGTGTTCGAGGCCACCCGTGGAATCAACCAAGATTCTCGTCCCAGCTCAGGGTAAAACGGCGATTTGTCCGACTTTTCTTCTGGACCTTAGTGCACACAACAGCACCAATCTCCCGGGTGTTACTGACGTGAGTCCCGCCGCATGGTTGTAAATCTGTGCCCACGACTTCAATCATCCGCACGCTCCCCTGCAACAACGAAGGCGATAATGACTCCGTGCGAACAATTCCAGGCTGGTCAACCAATACCCCGGGATCCTCATAAAAATGTCGAACCTCCAGCCCCTGGCTGATGAGATGGTTCAACTTTTTCGTCACCTGAGCCTTGTCCATAGGCTCGGGAAGGTCGAAGTCAAGGCGCCCTTTATCTTCGCCGATACTGCAACCAGTAACAGGAGCGTCGATCATCGAGCAAAGCAAGTGCAGGCAGGTATGCATGCGCATGTGGCGGTAGCGACGCTCCCAGTCAATCTCGCAGAGAACCTTTTGCCCCGGTTCTACAACCGCATTCCCCTGCTTGAGTTGGTGCCAAATCAGTCCCGGATTGTTTTCGTCGCGTTCAGTATCGATGACCTGTAACCGGTGACCACTCAGCAGCTTCAAGGTGCCGGTATCACCGGGCTGTCCACCACCGGTCGGATAGAAGATGGTACGCTCCAGCAACACCCGACCGTCTTGGGCATTGACAACCGTCGCTTCTAGTGAGCGGGTGTAGGGCTCGTTATCGAAGTACGGTGTCGTACTATCAATAGCTGCATTCATGGGATGCTTTCTCCTGGGAAGGCATGACAGGCCCGGCGGATGCGAGCAATAAACTCGCTCAACCCTTCCGGGTTCAGTAACGTTAACGAGAGGGAACTGTCCGACAAGCTGACATGGAACTGACCACGAAGCGGGTCCAGTGCTTTCAGATGGGTAAGCGGGAATTGAATGTCGTAGCGCTTGCTGTCTGATGGACTTGGAGAGACCGCAGTGGACACGATCAGCTGGTAATTTTTGTCGAGCAGGCTTGCCCTCAAGTCACGGAACCCATGGCACAACACCACAAACCGGTTACCGTCAACGTAGGAACCGATAAATCGTGGGGCACTGTGCAACTTACTCTGCTCTGGTTTCTCCAACTGGATCTGATTGACAATCAATACCCGAGTATTGTCCGGAATATCTTTCGTGACCACGCAGTTCGGACTAATGAAAACGTTATTGCCAACTTCAATAGGACCCAGTACACGGGCAAAAGCCCCTACCTCGACATTGTTTCCCAGAGTCGGATGACGTTGCCCTTGTGGATTGTTGGCAATACCCAAGGAACCCAGGGTGACACCTCCTAGGATGTAGGCATCGTCGCCGATCCGGCAGGTCTCGCCAATTACTGTGCCATAGGCGTGATCCAGCACGAACCTTGATCCAATTCTAGCGCCCGGGTGAATGTCGATGCCGGAATTAAGCTTGCCTTGCGACGATAACTTGAGGGCGACCAAATCCAAGCTTGAAGCTGGTTCTGCTCGCAGATGCCAGAACTGGTGGGCTAACCGGTAATGCATGACCGCACGAAACGAAGACGATGCGTCGAGAATCAGTTCACTGCATCCACGTGCCGCTGGGTCGCGCTGAACAAATGCTTCCAGGTCCTCAACCAGCATATTGGCAACAGTCTCCAGAGTGGAGGGAAGAAAACCGGAGTCCCGCAGGTTGACCCGCTCGTCATTAGCCAACGTCTGATAGACAATAGCTTCCAGGCGGTTACCCATTTGGTTAAGTAATCTCGAGCTAAACATCCCGCCTCCTTGCCGTCAGTCCCCGAAGTAGTCCAGGTAGGGCTCAACTCCGTCATAAACCATGGTGAGAACATTGGAGCTTGGTGGTATGTTCTCCCCTCCCAATTTGGAAATAGCCACAAAGTTGGCTGCGGACGATATTCCCAAGCCGATCGATTCCATTCGTATGATGCGCTGTGCCATCTCTATACAGTCATCCACACTTACCTTGATCATGGCGTCGATCAGGTTGCAGTTTAAAATACTCGGAATGATGCCGATCGATAGGCCCTGTATTTTGTGGGTAGCATGTTGCCCCCCAAATAGATCGCATTCTTCCGGTTCCACACCATAGATACGCAAACCAGGCCACTGGTCTCGCAACACCTCACCAATACCAGTGATATGACCGCCGGTTCCAATTCCGCCGACAAACATATCAACCGGTATGTCAGCAAAATCAGCAAGGATTTCCCTTGCTGTGTTCTCCCGGTGAGCTTGGGGGTTCGCGGGATTACGCTGCTGGTTCAACATGACGTAATGGGGATTTTCCAACTGCAGTTCCCAGGCCTTCTCGCCATGGGAGTTGTTTCCTAGGCGACTATCGGATAGCACAACCTGGGCGCCATAAATGCGCAACAGTTTTTGCTTTTCCTTGCTATAGTTGTCCGGAATTACTAAGACTAGGCGATACCCCAACAGGTTGGCTGCCATAGCCAGCCCAATCCCGGTATTGCCACCACTAGGCTCAATAATAGTCTGTCCACTGCCACGAACGAGGATGCCTTTCAGTTCTGCATCGTAGATCATGCCCAGAGCAATTCTCGCCTTGTGACTACCGCCGGGGTTCAAGGACTCAAGCTTGGCATAAACATTAAAACCAAGTGACTCCGAGAAATTTTGCAGATAGATAACGGGTGTGTTGCCGATTGCCTGCAAAAGAGATAGACAAATCATCTCACGCTCCAGCCAGCTTGACTCAGTACATCGGCATGGTTGGATCAACATCTCGGGCCCATCGCTTCAGCCCTCCTTGGATGACGAAGACCTTATCACGGCCTTTTTGCATCAGTTGCTGGGCAGCACGTTCCGCTCGGGCTCCACTGAGGCAAAGGATATAGAGTGCCTTCGAACTCTCGAGCTCATGGTATCGGGCCTCGAGTTCGTCCAGAGGTATGTTGAGGCTGCTATCAAGTTTGCAGATCTCTAACTCATTAGGTTCTCGGACGTCGATAATCTGGATGTCTTCTCCGTCCTTTGCCATCAAACCCTCGAAATCGAGTGGCAGAACATAGGCTTTCGATGGCAGTGACGGATTGGCGCTAGACTCGCTCACGCAACTGTTGGCCTCCTGTGTAAGCTCAGTGATTGTGGGATTGGCAGAGCAGACAGGACAATCCTGCCGCTTGCCAAACCTAACCTCACCAAACTCCATCGAGAGAGCGTTATACCGAAGGAGGCGACCGGACAGGCTCTGCCCTAGGCCGAGCAATAGCTTCACTGCTTCAGTGGCTTGGATCATCCCGATCATGCCGGGTAACACTCCAATCACACCGCCAGCACTGCAGTTCGGTGACAGACTGGGAGGGGGGTGTTGTGGAAACAGGCAGCGATAACAGGGGCCCGAGTCGTGATTGAGCACGCTGGCCTGCCCGTCAAACTGATAGATCGCCCCGTAAACGAGTGGCTTGCAAAGCATGACGCAAGCATCGTTGACCAGATAGCGAGTGGCGAAATTGTCGGATCCATCGATCACGATGTCGTAGTCACTGATCAGTTCCAGAGCATTGTCGGCAGTCAAGGCTACTTCGTGGGTTTCGACCCGAAGATTTTCATTGATATCCAGCAATCGGCGTCTGGCAGACTCGACCTTGCTGACGCCCACCGTGCGCACTCCATGGACGACCTGACGCTGGAGGTTACTGATTTCGACGACATCGAAGTCCACCAACCCCAGCGTGCCAATGCCCGCTGCCGCCAGATATAGTGCAGCAGGGGAACCCAGACCACCGGTGCCGATGATCAGCACCCGGCTCGCCTTAAGCCATTGCTGTCCTTGCCGACCCACTTCAGGAAGAGTGATGTGACGAGCGTAGCGCTCGAACTCATTTTTACTCAATGACTCACCTGGGGTATCCAGCCCTCCGGAGGTAGCCAGGAGAATCTCCAGACGGCTGTCGTCATTGAGTGGAGTGTCCACATTAACCAGTTCCCCACCAACGGTCAGCAGGAAATGATCCTTGAGTCGCTCGTTCTCATGGAAAAGATGCTCCTTGAGCACCTCATACTCCCTGCAGAGTTGGGTCAAGGCCTCCGACACTGTCTGCCCTTCGACATTGAATGCTTTAGCTGGCAGTTTGGCTACGTTAACCAAAATGTCTGGCAATAAAATCTTAACCATGTCCTCTCCCTAAGTACTCATAGTACGCAGTTGATTCACTCTTCTTCCTTCCTCGTCGAACGTTTCCGTGCAGTGAAAATCGCTGTCAAAGAAGTGGAATAGCTTTGCCCCGAAGGGGGCGCCTTTCCGAATATCCAGAACCAGATAGGAAACCGGGTAGACAGGTTCGCCACAGAACAGAGCTTTGCTTTTGTCTTCTTCACTAAAATAGGCACCAACATCCGGGTGTGAGTGGTAGATCACCACCGCCGGGTTGGGTGTCTCAAAACTGTTGGCGAGGAGTTTGATGTCACTGATGGAGAAGGCATATCCCATGTCAGCGCCCCTTTCGTAGACCTCCGGATTCTGTTCATGTAGCTGCTGCTGAATGTTCGTGGCCTGGTGAACCCCACCGTTGGAGAACAACATACCGCAGCATTCCTGCGGATATTGCCGAACACCATGTTCAAACATAGTTTTCAGGTTTTCCGGAGTTATTGCATCCATGTTCCTCTCCTTTTCTCAGTTCGGTCAGCCTATTTTTATTACCCTTTTTTCGAAGACAATGCCGACCTCCCTAACAATAGTTTCTCCACGGGGATCTTGGTGATGGCAAATCCCAACAGCATGACACTAGAGAAGAACGCGAACTCGGATGAAACTGGATTGCCTTCGTACCAGGCTCCAATAGCGATTGCGACGACAGGAAAAAGAATAAAGACGAATGAGAGTAATATCGGGCTCATTCTCTTCAATAGATAGAAATAGACAATGAAGCCACCCACCGAAGCGACTAGTCCCAAGTAGATCAGTGCAACCCAGGACCTGATTGAAGCCTCGGCAAAATTCGGGTCTTCCAAGGCAAGACCGCACAGGAAGAGGGCAAGGCCGGCGATGCCTATTGGTAGAGTATTGAATGTTATAACGCTAATATTCGCACCGTATTTACGCGTCAAAATGTAGCAAAGGGCGTGCATCACGGCAGCCGCTATTATTGCCGCTACCCCCATCCAACTTTGCTGATCCATTCTGACGCCTTCGGCAAGAAGGATCATGTAAAGGCTATAGAACCCGATGGCGATGCCCAATATCTGGCTGATCCAGATTCTCTCCTTAAGGATCAGGGCTGAAAAAATCAGTATAAAAACGGGCATGGAACTGAATAACAGTGAAGTTAGGCCGGATGAAACGTACTGCTCTCCGTAATTGATAAGATAGTAGGGGACTGAAAAATAGAATACGGTGATCATCAGACAAAAGCCCAGCGCCCGGCGAGGAAGCAGTATTGGTTCCCGCATGATGCGTGCAAATATCATGAAGAGTGGGAAAGCAATCAAGAAGCGCAGTCCTGCAGACGACAGCGGTGGGATGGTTTCAACGGCCACCTTTATGCCCAACCAAGTGGTCCCCCAAGTAAAACAAACCGTTATGAACAGCAGACAAAGAATGGCTTTACTGAGCCATACTGGTTTAATTTTGGCGCCCGTAGGCTTTCTCGATGAATGACTCATGTCAATTTTGTGTCTCTAGCAGAATTTAGTGTTAATTTTTGAGAGAATAAATCCCATCAATAAGTTTTCATTAAAGATAGAAAGGTGAAATATGGGCGTCAATAAAAATAATGACATGGTGTCATTTATATGCGATGTACTTGCCACTGAAAGTGGACCGAAGTATCGGCGCCTTGCTCTGGGTATAGAGAGGGAAATTCGGGAAGGGCGACTACCAACCGGGACCAAGCTTCCGGCCCATCGCCTGCTTGCGGACCAAGTTCATCTCACCGCTGGCACGATCAGTCGCGCTTATCAAGAGCTCGAACGGCTTGGCCTGGTTAGCTCAAGGGTCGGCGACGGTACCTATGTCAAGATGGCAGAGGAGAATGCTGTCGCCGAGGAAGGTTTCCGGAACGCGCTCAATCTTGATGACAGTGTGATTGACCTGAGTCGGAACAAGCACATTCAAGGCCGCAACGTCGGCCTGTTAGGCAACACCCTAGCTGAAATGGCCAGCCAGCTTGGTATGGTCGCCGAACTATGTGACTACACTCAGGAAGGTGGGCTGTACCGACACCGCGAAGCGGGCGCGTTGTGGTTTTGGCATAGCCAGGTGGAGGCCAAACCAGAGCAGGTGATCTGTACCAACGGTGCGCAGCATGCGCTGATGTCCTGCCTGCTGGCCATCGTCCGTTCAGGAGAATCGGTCGCGACCGAGCAACTCAGCTACCCGGGCCTCATCTCCGCTTCCCGTTTGCTGGGTTTTCGTTCAGTCGGGGTTGATATCGATGAGCAGGGCCTGGTTCCCGAATCTCTAGATGATGTTTGCAGCAACAACCGTATATCCGCACTATATTGTACGCCCACGCTACAGAACCCCACTACGTCCATTATGTCGGCGGAACGTCGTGAGGCTGTTGCCACAGTTTGCAGGAAGCATAACCTAATCATTATCGAGGATGATGCCCACGGCCTGCTTGCTTCCGAACGGCCTCCAGCCTTGCAGGTGTTTGCTCCTGAACGGACGCTGTTGATCTCGAGCTTGAGCAAAGCTGTCTCAGCAGGCTTGCGGGTGGGTTACATCTATGCGCCCGAGGCGCTATGGCACCGGCTCGCTGCAGCGATACGAGCATCCTGCTGGATGGCCACCCCGCTATCTCTGGAAATTGCCAGCAACTGGATACTAGATGGTACCGCCAGCCATTTACGCTGCCAGCAAATTGAGGAAGTACGGCGGCGCAAGGCCCTAGTCGAACCTCTACTGAATGACCTCAATTATCAGTCGAAGCGGGATTGCTCGCATTTCTGGATCGAGATTCCCGAACCCTTTCGAGCCATCGAAATTGAGGAACAGTTGAGGCAGAAGCAGATATTGGTGAAATCTTCCGAGTCCTTCGCCGTAGGCCGCAAGGCTGTCCCTCAGTTTATCCGAGCCAGCGTGAGCAGCGCTCGCTGGGATGAGCAGCTAAACCAGGGCTTTCAAACCCTGGCGGCGGCTCTGAACGATTTGCCTAGGGAAGACTTAATGGGGCGGCCTGACGGCCAGTCCTGGCGGCAGAGGCCACTAGGAAAGCACTGAACAATTCGGTTCTGGGTCACGGAACTGTTCAGGCTGAAGTCCATCGCCTCACCGGCCGCGTCAGCTCGCCGACCGAGACCTCCCCACACTCTGGTCGCTCACGCTGCCCGATGCTGGGTTACAACTTATCGTAGAGGCACGCCACCCCAATCGCTGGATGCTCACCTCGGTACCCTACTGGGAAGGCGATGTCATGGTTCGCGAAGCCGAAACGCAGGAAAATGTCGGGGTTGGCTATCTGGAGATGACGGGGTATTGATCAAACCACTATGGATCGTGCTGGCAAGGCGTCAACTTGGCTTAGGCGCGCTCAAGGAAGAGGGCCATCAGGAGGGTATTGATGTAGAAGTTGCTGCGGCCGACTTTGGTTTTGTCCAGCAGGCCGATGCTGGCCAACTCATCAAGATATTTGGTAGCGGTAATACGGCTGACGGCCAAATCCTCCATCACGAACTCGATTTTCGTATATGGGTGGCTGAACAAGTTGCTCAGCAGTTCCTGCCGGTAGATTTTGGGGCATTCATCACGCATCCGGTGTTTGGTATGCTGCATCAACTCACGGATCTGGCCAATCAGGTCGATGGTTTGCTGAGCGGTTTGGCTGATACCTTCCAGCATATAAAGAAGCCACGGCTCCCAGTTACCAGTATCGCGCACGGCCTGTAGTTGCCGGTAGTAGTCGGCTTTGGTCTGGATCAGATAGCGGCTGAGATACAACACGGGCAAGTCGAGAAGACCTTTGGCGACCAGGTACAGCATGTTGATGATACGCCCCGTCCGGCCGTTGCCATCTCGACCTGACCAAGGGGCAACATTGGCAACACGGAGCGCCTCTTCCTTAGATCATGCATAGAAAAACAAAAAATCTATACATATCGGGATGGATATGCAAAGGAAACGGCATTTTTCTTTGCATGTGAAGCTGAAAATATATAAATCACGACAATATTTAGCGATTTACCATGGTTGCTTAGTCTGAACCATGTGAGAAAACTAAGACATAGCGTCAGATGTAGAAGATACACTCGCAGCATCTCCGCAATAAAATCAAATGACCGTGACAAAAAATGACTGCGACAAAAAAGAAGGCAACGCTATGTAGAGAACTACAGAAATTAAAAAAGCCGCCCTGGAAGGCGGCTTTTTAAGATTCTTTAACGTGCTTTTTAAAACCACTTTCAGTGGTGCCGACACCAGGAGTCGAACCCGGGACCTACTGATTACAAGTCAGTTGCTCTACCAACTGAGCTATGTCGGCTACACGTAGAGTCGGCAATGGCTGGGGTACCAGGATTCGAACCTGGGAATGCCGCTACCAAAAAGCGGTGCCTTACCACTTGGCGATACCCCAGCAGTGTGGTGGCCAGAGACGGAATCGAACCGCCGACACGGGGATTTTCAATCCCCTGCTCTACCGACTGAGCTATCTGGCCGCTGCCAACGGTGCGTATTAAACAAGAATCTCGGCTTTTCGTCAACTCCTTTATAAAACTTTCCGTTTTGTCGGCAAGTTATGTGGCTTGTGTCGGCGGCACGTAACCTTCGGCCTGGTCGGTTTCCTGGTTATCGAAAAAGCGCTGCATCTGCTCCATCAGGTAGGCGCGAGCCTCGGGGTCTAACATGTTGAGGTGTTTTTCATTGATCAAGCGCGTTTGCAATGCCTGCCAGTCTTCCCAGGCCTGCTTGGAAACGGTTGCCTGGATTTCCTGGCCCTGCTTACCCGGCAAGGGGGGAAATGGCAGGGCTTCCAGCTCTTTTTGATACTTGCGGCAAAATACGGTCTGCGGCATGAGGTGGCTCCTAGACTTAGCGGTTACCCAGGGTCAAGCGTGCCCTGGCGTCGACGTCAGTGTGAAAGGGGTAAGTTGATTGATCAGCGACTTTACGGGGGCGGCCAGGCCGAGCTCAGCCGGTTGGCTGGGGTCGTACCAGACACCTCCTTCGCGCACGCCCTTCAGCCTATCGCAACTGACTGGCTGGGGGGTAATCGCCAGGCGAAAATGACTGAAGGTGTGCTGAAAACAGGCCAACGGCGGCAAACGCTCAGGCCTCAGCACATGGTCATCCAACCATGAGGCCAGTTGGCTTTGGCTGTCAAACTGCGGCAGGCTCCAAAGCCCCCCCCAAAGTCCGCTTGCCGGACGTTGCTCAAGCCACACTCGCCCGTCGGGGTCGTAAAGCATCAACATGATGGTTTCCCGAGTGGGCAAGGGTTTCTTGGGCTTGGATTCGGGATAGCGCTTGGTCTCGCCTTGCGCGTAGGCCAGGCACACATCATTGAAAGGACAATGCCCGCAAAGCGGGGTACTGCGCTTACATAGAGTGGCGCCAAAATCCATCATGGCCTGGGTGTAATCCGCCACGCGCGAGTCGGGCGTGTAGTAGTCAGCGAGTGCCCACAACTTGCGTTCTACGGCAGGTGTACCCGGCCAGCCCTCTACCGCATGCAAGCGCGTCAGCGAACGCTTGACGTTGCCATCCAGGATAGCAGCACGCCGCCCTGTGCTCTGGGCGATAATCGCTCCCGCCGTCGAGCGGCCGATGCCGGGTAGCGCCATGAGCGTCTCGACGCTGTCGGTGGGTAACTCCCCATTGTGATCCTCAAGCGCCACTTGCGCGGCTTTATGCAGGTTACGCGCTCGGGCGTAATAGCCAAGCCCGGTCCATAAGTGAAGCACTTCGTCCTGCGGGGCCTTGGCCAGCGCCTCCAACGTCGGGAAACGCGCCATAAAGCGCTCGAAATAGGCAATGACCGTGGCCACCTGGGTTTGTTGCAGCATGATTTCCGAGACCCAGACACGGTAGGCACTTCTCGGCGACTGCCAGGGCAGATCATGGCGACCGTAGCGATCAAACCAGTCCAGCAAGCGCTGTTGAAATACCTCAGCAGCCAGCCGCGGTGCGGGCATGTCCGTCATGCAAACTCCTTAATCAAGCATTGCGCTGATATAAAAAAACAGCGCCGATTCAAGACCGGCGCTGTTCGGGCTGATGGCCACTAATCAAATAAACGCTGCAGCCCCTCACGCAAGGCATTGCCACTGCCTTCACCGAGACGTTCGTCAAGTGAATCAAGCGATTCGCCCAGGCGTTCTTCCAGCGCTTCACTTACCTGCCCGCCGGCTTCTTCCTGAATGAGTTCGACAACAGCGCCCTGAAAGGCATCACGATCAAAACGGCACCACTCGCCCCGGGCGTCGCTGATATGGCCCTCGCAACGCAATGGCAAAGGCAATGCTTCAAGACGGGGATTGACCTCGCACGCGGCATCGGCGGTATCCACGAGCCTGGCATTGGCCTGGGTATCAAACCTCTGGCTGGTGAGGTCATATTCGCCCTCACCCTGCACGTCGATCCCCGGCACGGTAATCAGCAAATCGTCGCTTTGAACCACGCCGTCTCGAATCTGCAGCGTAGCGGCAAACTCATCGAAGGCGGTATCGCTTGGCCAGTCACGCTGGACTTCTTCGCCCTCCAACTGGGCCGCAAGCTCGCACATCTCTTGAGAGACATTAATGTCGAGAATGGCGCCTTCCGTTAACCGGGCCTCCAGGTCGCCATTCAGGTGGCGCAACAATACCTCGCGCTGATTACCGCGCGAGGTGAGATCACCACTCATATTAAGTCGCCCCCTCAGCGGAGAGGCCTTTTCACTCTCGCTGAGCGTCTCGATAAGCGGCGCTACCTGAACATTCTGTATCGTGGGCGAGAGCGCCCACTGTAGTTCATCCTTAGTGGCGTCTATGCGCCCATTAGCGGTCAACTCGCCTTCGTAAAAGTCTGCTTCAAAATTGCTTAGCCGATGCAGGCCTTGGTCGCCCTGCAGTTGGAGACGCGTATCGCTGAACGCCATGCCCGCAAGCTCCAGCGACTCGATATTCAGGTTGCCATTCACGCTTGACGACGCCAGCCATGCCTGAGGTAGAAGCTCAGCCGGGCCGTCGGCAACGGCGGCCTTGATAACCCCCAAGCTTGCTTGCTGTTCGGTTTCTTGGCGCGGCAGATAACGGTCCAGGTTGAGCACGTCACCTTGCAGATCAAAGTCGACACGCGACCCGTCCAGTCGCGACGCGATATTGCCAGTAAAAGTACTGTCATCCACTACCAGCGAGAGGCTGGGTAACGATACTTTCTGCAAATCCCCTTCAATGGGGCTGGTCATGGCAACATCGCTGAGTGCCGCTTCACTGGCCGTCTCAAGCGCCACCCCCGCCCGAGCCAACCACGGGCGCAAGGTTAATGGCGCGACGGTTAACTGACCCTGGTATTCCGGCGCATCGCGGAATTGCGACACGTTAAGGTGACCGCTGACACGCAGGTTATCAGGTCCGGTCAGCTGCAGTTCTTTTAACCGGGCGGTTTGCGCCTGCCAGTCGCCTTCCAGACCAAACGCAAGCGCCAGCGCCAGCCCGCCGTCCCAGTTTTCCGGATGGCGAAGCGTGGTTTCCAGCTTTCCATCGCGAATGCTCAGTTGCTGTTCAGCGAGCCGGACAGTAGCTTCGGCCGCTGATACGTCGAGCTGCTGCGGTTCGCCTTCCGCCTCAAACCGTGTACGCGTACTAAGCTGGGGGTTTTCCAGCACGAACCTCTGCTCGGACAGGCCAAGCTGCATGCGGGTTTCCAGGCCGATATCGCTTGATATATTGGGCGCTCTCTCCAGTGCCTCAGCGTCCAGGTTATTGTGCTTGGTCAAGGTGAACATGGCTTTAAGCGGAAAGGCACGAACGGGATTGACGTTACTGCCGGAGACATTCAGATCCTGTACATGCCAAAGCGCCTGGGACTGCTCATCCCGGAAACGAATATTGGCATCGCTAATATTGACATTGGCAATGCTCAACACGACTTCCAGGCTGCCAGCATCCACGTTGGGCCCCGCACTCGCTGGTGCCAGCACGGTTTCGGCTTCTTCACTTTGCTCTACAAGCCTGTCCAGGAGCGGCTCCCAGTTGCCCTCGCCGTCGGCATTACGCTGCAGATTTAAACGCACGCCGCTCAGGGTCAGGCCATCAACGGCAATTTCACCGCGTAACAAGGGCGCAAACGCGACGCTGACCTCGGCACGGTCGACCGCCGCAAATGCCGTGTCTTCTTCATCCTGACTGGGAAGCCTTGCATTGGCTGTCTCTACGCTGACGCCAATACGCGGGTAAAACGACCAGTTAATCGGTCCATCCAGGTCCAGGTTCAGCCCTGTTTGTTCTTCGACCACGGCAGTGAGGCGAGGCTTAAAATCCTCCGGATCTAAAAATGTCGTGACGTACACAACAGCCGCGACGGCCACAATCGCCAAAATACCGATTGCAGCGAGTACAATACGTAATAATTGTCTCATTACCCTTTCCTTGTGGGTTGAATTCAGCGAGGGTCTAATTCAACAAAATCACTGGTCACCGGGGTCTCTAAAGACGGCTTTTCAGTGTTTGCGACGGGCCGGTACCCCAGTTTTGACAACAAGACGCGGTCTGCCAACGGTAGCGACGACGTGGCGATACGCAAGACACGCCCATCCTGCTTGGCTTTTTCACCGAGTAACGCCATCAATCGGGACCCCACGCCCCGGCGCCGGGTTGTCTTGCGAACGCACAAGTCCGATAGCCACCAGGCGCCGTCTTCCGCCTGTTTGATCGCGACAGCCCCCAACAAGCGGTCATTGAAATGGGCGCAGCCGAAAAAGTGTTGTTGCAAATGCTGCTCGATAAAAGGCTCGACGGTTTGGGTGGGCATTCGATCCTTTGGCGCATCATAATAGATGCGCACCAAGTCAAGGCGCACTTGCTCATCGGCTTGCCATCGGGCCTGGTCGACGTAGTGCAGTGTCACCGGCATGGAACATTCCTCTTCACCAACGCAGCAAGGCTGCTTTTTCTTCACAATGGAAGGCGGTTACCTTTTAAGCATTGTAGCGGATGGGGGCACCGATTCACTATAATGGCCGCTTTGCAGAAGGCTTTATCCTTCTCGCTCGGTGGTATGTTCACTTGGGCCATCGGCTTTCTTCTAGAGTGCGCAACAGCGCAGGAGTTGCATGATGTCAGCGCGAATCGCCACGGTAAGCCGTGACACCAACGAAACGCAGATCAGCGTCAGCGTCAACCTTGACGGCGAAGGTCGTCTCGCTGGCCAGTCCGGCGTACCGTTTCTCGATCACATGCTCGACCAGATAGCCCGGCATGGCATGATAGACCTCGACATCAATGCCAAGGGCGACCTGCACATCGATGACCATCACACCGTCGAGGACTTGGGCATCACGCTTGGCCAGGCATTTGCCGATGCCGTGGGCGACAAGCGCGGCATTTATCGCTACGGTCATGCCTATGTCCCGCTGGATGAAGCATTATCCCGTGTCGTGGTGGATTTCTCGGGCCGCCCCGGTTTGTATATGAATGCCGACTTTACACGCGACACCATCGGCCACTTCGAAACCCAACTGGTTGCCGAGTTTTTCCAAGGCTTCGTCAATCATGCGCGTGTTACGTTGCACATCGACAACCTGAAGGGCCTGAACGCTCACCACCAGGTCGAGACCATTTTCAAAGCCTTCGGCCGGGCGCTGCGCATGGCGGTTAGCGAAGATCCGCGCATGGCGGGGCAAATGCCCTCGACCAAGGGAAGTTTATAAGGAGCGCTTAATGACCATCGCTGTCATCGACTATGGCATGGGTAATCTGCACTCGGTCGCCAAGGCACTCGAGCATGTTACCCATGAAAACGTGGTCATTACCCGTGACCCGCGACGTATTTTAGGGGCCACCCGGCTTGTGTTGCCCGGCCAGGGGGCAATCCGCGATTGCGTCGGCGAACTGGAACGGACTGAACTGCGCGGGTTGGTCGACGACATCCTCACCCGCCAGGCCAAGCCGCTTTTGGGTATCTGCGTGGGGCAGCAGATGCTGTTGGAGCGCAGTGACGAAAACGGCGGCGTTGATTGTCTGGGCTTTTTCCCTGGCAACGTGAAGCGCTTTCCCGCCACCATGCGCGACCAGCACGACCAGCGCTTGAAAGTACCGCATATGGGCTGGAACTTGTTACACCAGCGTCAGCCGCACCCGCTATGGGAAGGCATCGAGCAGCATGAACATTTCTACTTTGTGCATAGCTACTATGTGGAAGCGGCGGATGACGCTCACGTATTCGGTACAACGGACTATGGCAGTGTGAATGCCCATGTCGCCATCGGCCGTGACAGCACCTTTGCCGTGCAGTTTCACCCCGAAAAAAGTGCCCGCGCGGGTCTACGCCTGCTGGAAAACTTTGTCACCTGGACGCCCTGAGAGGTTTGGTTATGTTGGTAATTCCCGCGATTGATCTCAAAGACGGCCAGTGTGTCCGTTTGAAGCAAGGCCGAATGGACGACGCCACCTCCTATGGCGATGACCCCGTTGCCATGGCAGCCCGTTGGGTGGAAGCGGGCGCGCGCCGCCTGCATCTGGTGGATTTGAACGGTGCTTTCGAAGGCAAGCCGGTCAATGGCGACGCGGTGACGGCCATTGCCCGGGCTTATCCAGACCTTCCCATTCAGATTGGCGGCGGCATCCGCTCGGCCGAGACCATTGAGCACTACCTCGAGGCAGGCGTTTCCTATGTCATCATCGGCACCAAAGCAGTGAAAGAGCCGGATTTCGTCACTGATATGTGCCGCGCTTTCCCAGGTCACATCATTGTCGGGCTCGATGCAAAGGAAGGTTTTGTGGCCACCGACGGCTGGGCAGAGGTCTCCACGCTCAAGGCCACCGATCTGGCCAAACGCTTCGCCGACGACGGTGTTTCGAGCATTGTTTACACCGATATCGCCCGTGACGGCATGATGCAAGGCGTCAATATCGAGGCGACCGCGGAGCTTGCCCGTGAAGGCGGCCTGCCGGTCATCGCCTCAGGTGGAGTGACTAACCTTGACGATATCAACGCCCTTTGCAAGGTCGCTGAAAGCGGTATTCTGGGTGCCATCACCGGGCGTGCTATTTATGAAGGCAGCCTGGACCTTGCTGATGCCCAGCGCCTGAGCGATCAACTGACGGGAGGCCGTAAATGAGTCTCGCCAAACGCATTATTCCCTGCCTGGATGTCGATGCAGGCAGGGTGGTCAAAGGCGTCAATTTCGTGGGTATCCGCGATGCCGGTGACCCGGTGGAAATCGCCAAGCGCTACAACCAGCAGGGCGCCGATGAGATCACCTTTCTGGACATCACCGCGAGCCATGAAGACCGCGCCACCACGGTTGATATGGTGGAGCGTATTGCGGGCGAGGTGTTTATTCCGCTTACCGTGGGCGGCGGTATCCGCAGCTGCGACGATATTCGCACCATGCTGAATGCAGGCGCCGATAAAGTCTCCATCAATACGGCAGCGGTCACCAACCCCGATTTCGTCTTTGAGGCGGCTGAGCGCTTCGGCAGTCAATGCATTGTGGTGGCCATTGATGCCAAAAAGGTATCCGGCGAGGGTGAACCGCCGCGCTGGGAGATTTTCACCCACGGTGGACGCCGCCCGACAGGGCTGGATGCCATCGAGTGGGCAAAAAAGATGGTGGACCTCGGTGCAGGCGAGCTACTCCTCACCAGCATGGACCGCGACGGCACCAAGTCAGGCTTTGACCTGGGGGTCACCCACGCGATCTCAGAAGCGGTCAGCGTGCCGGTGATTGCCTCGGGGGGAGTGGGCAATCTGGACCATCTTGTCGACGGGGTACTGAAAGGCGGTGCTGACGCCGTCTTGGCCGCCAGCATCTTCCACTTCGGTGAATACACCATTCCTGAAGCGAAGCGTTACATGGCCGAACGCGGTATCGACATGCGTTTGTGACCCGCTCACAGCCGTCGACCTGTCCGGCGACAGCCTGCCGTCATGCTTCGTCCAGCGATAAGCCCAGGTTACTGACGCCGCCATTACGGCCAAGCTGGCGAATGTCTTTCAGGGTATCTTTGGTCAGCGGCTGCGATACTTCTTCTAAAACAGCGTCCTGGAAGTTATTTTCGTCTTCCGTCAACGGGTGGTCACGGATGAGGAGTGCCAGCGCGTTGGCGTCTTCTTCGCCTTCGGTCAGCTCGATAAAGGCGCGTACCCCGGCACGGGAAGTACGGCTGACATCCAGCACGGCTTCCGGCGACTCGCCCTGCAGCGTATCCAGCAATGCCGATATCGACACGACCGCATCCAGAGCCCGACGCGCGCCAAAGCTTTCGTCGCCTTCGGGCGGCTCACATTCGGCCAGTTTTTCTGCCTGGCGGGCAAAATCGATGCTCGCGCCGGGCACGCTGAGGCGCTCCCAGACCAGGTTGAGCACCGCCCGCAGCGTATGCCCGTCGCCATGCCCGGTGGTCTGTTCATAAAGCGCATAGTTGGGCAGCAGTCGCTCGCAGAGTGCGGCCATAAACGCTTGCTGAGCAGCTAGCGGCAACTGTTGTAGCCGTTGATAGAATCCCGGTGGATTGGTGGACGCCATACGCTATTCCTGGATTGAGTGACTCAAGTTATTGGTGAACGTCGGACAATACGTTATCGTCGCCATCGTGGCGGCAGCCTCTGTTGGCAAATTGCCGCAAGGCCGGCGAGGAGATTATCATGCATATTCATCTACTACAGCACGGCCCAGACCATGGACCCGCCCGATTAACCGACTGGCTAACCAGTATGGGGCACAGCTTCACCATTTTTCATCTTTATGACCAGGAACTAGCCCCACACGTCAGCGATAGTGACGCCCTTATCGTACTGGATGGGCCAGACCGCTTCATCGAACAGCCACCGGCCTGGTTCAAGGCCGAAAACAAACTGATCAATCGCTATCTGGATGGCCAGAAGCCTTTACTGGGTATTGGCCTGGGAGCATTATGGATCGCCGACGCGCTCGGCAGCGTGGTCGCCCTCGGCACCTACCCCGAATCAGGCTGGCACACCATTCACCTGGCACCGGAAAGTCCCATCGACCTGCCCGAGCAGTTCGATGCCTTCATGTGGCATCGCTACGTCTTCAGCCTGCCCGATGATGCCTTACCCTGCGGGGGGAGCGAAGCGGCACCGCTTCAGGGTTTCAGCTGGGACGCAGGCCGCGTGGTCGGGCTGCTATGCCACCTTGAAGTCACCCAACAAAGCATTGAGCCGTTATTGGCGCGTCATTCTCTCGAGGCAGAACGCCGCGATTTCCTGCAGACCGAGGCGGATATACGCCAGAGCCCCAAGCGCTTTGATGCCTTGGCGGCGCTGCTTGACCGCTTGCTGAGTCAGTGGCTTCGCCCCGCATCGCTATAGCCACCTCGCTAGCCTAGCGAGCAGCTGCCTGGTCAAGGCTCCATTGGCGGGCCGCCGCCAGGCAGCTTTCCCAGTCCCCCACATGGTATTCAGGTACGAAAGCGTCACGCTGGCGTTCCAGATGATAGCGATACATGGGGTCGTAATATTCCGTGAGCAGCGGGGCTAGCCAAGCCTCGTGCGCTTGTGTATTGCCCTGCTCATGCGCCGTAAAAGCCAGTGCTTGCAGCCTCTGCAACCGCTGCAACCTCGCGTTGCCCAGTCGTTTCTTCAACCGTAGCAAGGCGTTACTAAGCTGCTGGCACATTCGCTGCCACCCTTCTTCAGGCCCGTAACGGAGCTGGTAGGCGTGCTCGAGATCGAGAATATAGTCGCGCCGCAGCTGCTCCAGACGCCAGTCCAGGGGCATCTCGACGCGTAAACGCGGCGCGCGTTCCATCGCGCCCCAAAAGCTTAACGGCACGTTCACTTCACCTATTTGCCGCGACTCGTCTTCAACTACCAAAGGACCTGGCAGCTCAAGCAAACGCTTTGACAACCAGTGCTCAAAGTCGATCTGGCAAGGCGGTGGCTCAGGCGAACGACCAAAGGCGGAGCCTTTGTGCTTGGCAAAGCCTTCCAGGTCAACGCCATTGGCTAAACGATTGATCAGCACCGTTTTAGCGCAGCCCGTCAAACCGCCCACCACCAGCAGTGGCTGTTGAGCCGCCCCGTCTATATGGACGAGCAGGCGTTGGCGCAGCGCTTTCCAGCCTCCCTCGATACGTGGCCTGACCATACCTGACTCGGCAAGCCACTGCTGGACAATTTGCGAGCGCAACCCCCCTCGGAAGCAGTAAATCACGGCTTCGGGGTGACGGGTCAAATAATCCCGCCAAGCGGCCATGCGGGCCTCCTTGACGGCCCCGCTAACCAGCTCGTTGCCCAGCGCAATCGCCGCCTGCTGACCCTGTTCCTTGTACGCAATGCCGACCCGACGGCGTTCCTCATCGTCCATCAGTGGCAAGTTGACAGCACCGGGCAAGGCCCCCTTGGCAAACTCGACAGGCGCGCGTACATCAATCAATGGGTGGCCCTGACGAATAAGTTGAAGATCGGCAGACACCGTTGGCAATATCACCCGATAACCTCAATCAGCGACTCGCCCTGGGGCTTTTTGAGCTTCCCAAACGGCTGCAACGTCAGCCCGAAAGTACGCCCAACGCGCTCGACATCGTCTTCCCACGCCGGATCGACCGCCAGCAGCAAGCCACCTGAGGTTTGTGGATCGCATAGCCACTGCCAGTGGGCTTCATCCATATCGGGGAGCGCGCTGCCCAGCGCATCGCGATTGCGTTGCGTACCACCAGGCACTGCCCCTTGCCGACGATAGCTCTCCGCTTCAGCCAGGCGCGGCAAGCGACGAAAATCAATTTGTGCCATGACACCACTGGCTCGGCACATTTCGGACAAATGGCCAGCCAAGCCGAACCCGGTGACATCCGTCATGGCATTCACGCCTTTTATCTCAGCCAGCGGCACCCCGATACGATTCGATTGCAGCATGGTTTCGCGTGCCAACCCATGATGGCCCGCGGCTAGCAGGCCACGTTTTTCCGCCGTCGTGAGCATGCCAACGCCAATCGGCTTGGTAAGGAACAGCAGGTCACCGGGCTTGGCATGGGAATTTAGCTTCAATTTATCAAGCTCTACCAAGCCATTCACCGACAGGCCAAACATCGGCTCAGGCGCGTCGATGGAGTGACCTCCCGCCAGAGAAACGCCGAGTTCACGACAGACGGCCTGGGCCCCGGCCACCACATCACCGGCGACGTCGGCACTTAATTTATCCAGGGGCCAGCCCAGAATCCCCAACGCCATGACCGGGGTGCCGCCCATGGCGTAGACGTCGCTGATCGCATTGGTGGCGGCAATACGCCCAAAATCAAACGGATCGTCGACAATGGGCATAAAGAAATCAGTGGTGGCAATCATGCCGCGGCCGTCACCCAGGTCATAAACAGCCGCGTCTTCACGCCCCTGATTACCGACAATCAGTCGTTTATTCTTGGCCGCGGGGCCTGCCTTGGCAAGAATATGATCCAAGACATCGGGCGCAATTTTGCAGCCACAGCCAGCACCATGACTGTATTGCGTTAATCGGATGGAACTCATGGTGTCTCTCCTTGGCTCATTGATATCATCTAAGTGTACCCCAACCGCACCCTGTTAGAGGGCCTCGAGGGCATCGCTCAATTTATCCACGGCGATGACTTCCATCCCCTTTGGTGGCTGTTTCGGGGCGTTGGCACGTGGCACGATGGCACGCTGAAAGCCATGCTTGGCCGCTTCGGTAATCCGCTCCTGACCGCTCGGCACCGGGCGTATTTCGCCCGACAGGCCGACTTCACCAAACACTACCAGCTCGCGGGGAAGCGCACGGTTCTGCAGGCTGGAAACGACCGCCAAAAGCACGGCCAGGTCCGCGCTGGTTTCGAGCACCTTGACGCCCCCCACAACGTTTAAAAACACGTCCTGGTCGCCGGTAAACAAACCGCCATGGCGGTTAAGAACGGCCAATAACATGGCGAGGCGGTTCTGATCCACGCCCACCGCCACCCGCCGTGGATTACCCAACGCCGACTCATCCACCAGCGCCTGCACTTCTACCAATATAGGTCGCGTGCCTTCCCAGACCACCATCACCAGGCTGCCCGGCGCTTGCTCTTCCTGCCGGGACAAGAAAATCGCACTGGGATTTTTCACCTCTTTCAAGCCCTGCTCGAGCATGGCGAACACGCCCAGTTCGTTGACAGCGCCAAAGCGGTTTTTCTGGCCGCGCAGGGTACGAAAACGGGAGTCGGCCCCACCTTCAAGTAACAGCGAGGCATCAATCATATGCTCAAGTACTTTCGGCCCTGCCAGTGTGCCATCTTTGGTGACATGCCCCACCAATAGCAGAACGGTATTCGTTTGCTTGGCAAAACGCGTGAGAGCCGCGGCCGACTCACGTACCTGGGCAACCCCGCCCGGTGCCGAGGCGATATCCTCAAGGTGCATGGTTTGAATCGAATCGATCACCAGAATCTCGGGATTTTCCCGCTCGGCAACCGCCAGTATGGTTTCCACACTGGTTTCCGCCAACATCTTCAAGCCCTGGCTGGGTAGCTGCAGCCGATGGGCGCGCATGGCCACCTGGGAAAGCGACTCTTCCCCGGTCACGTACACGATACGCCGTTGCTGGGCCAGCTTGCAGGCGGTTTGCAGCAACAGTGTCGACTTGCCAGCTCCCGGGTTACCACCCAACAGCACCGCTGAACCTGGCACGAGGCCACCGCCCAGCACACGATCAAATTCGGCGAAGGTCGACGTTAGCCTCGGGACTTCGCTGAGATCAACCTGGCCGAGGTCTACAATCTGTCGAGAGTGATCCCCCGCATAGCCTGCTCGCCCGGAGCCAGAAGCTCCACTGCCGGGGCGTGCGCTGGCCAGACGCACCTCGCTTAGCGTGTTCCATTCCTGGCAACTGGAACATTGCCCCTGCCATTTTCGGTATTCCGCACCGCATTCAGTGCAAACGAAAGCGCTTTTGGCTTTTGCCACCGCAGTGAGCCTCCATTTCATTCATTACATACACAAAAGGCGGCCAGTGGCCGCCTTTACATGTGCAACATGTGCCGTTATTGGCGGGTAAGCTGCAGCGTTTCACCGTTTTCAAAGCGACGACGCTCTGGGTCAATCAACTCCAAGGTGCTTTCATCGATGCGTAAAAAGTAATAGATCTGGCCATCGCCATTCGGCGTCAGCTCGTAAACAGTGGCATCGGGATTCGATGGTGTCCCACTGAGAACTTCCCAATTACCTTCATAGTTTTCATCCGGCGGATTTTGCGGATGGTTGCGATAAGAGGCGTTCAGCGTGAAGGTGCGCTCTTCGGCAGCACTCGTTTCTTCACCCATCATGGTGACATCCAGATCGATACCGTCGCAGTTGCGGCAAGGCAGTGAGCCCTGATAGCTCGTCTGTGCGGTCGCTTCCTCTTCTTGCGGCTGTTCCATTGGGCCGCTCGCGCAGCCAGCTAGAAGTGCCAACATAGCCGAACCGGCTAGCAAACTCCTGAGTTGCATTGGGTCTCTCCTTATCGTGTTGGGCATTTTCTTTGATACGCGCACTTGTGACAGCATAACGCCTACAAGGTGCAACGCCCACCCCTGTGAGCTGAATGCTTGCGCTAAGATAGCCTTCAAGCGACCATGGACTATCTTGCAAGGATAATCAGGTTACCCCCATGAGCCAATACTGGAGTCCGGCCGTTCGCGAACTTACGCCATACGTGCCCGGTGAGCAGCCACGCGAGCAGCTTGTAAAGCTCAATACCAATGAAAACCCTTACCCGCCTGCCCCTGGCGTCGGCGAAGCACTGCGCGATTACGCGATCGACCACCTACGCCTCTACCCGGACCCAACCTCTGCAGCGCTGCGTGAAGCGCTCGCAGAGACGTTTCAGGTTGCCAGTAGCCAGGTGTTTGTCGGCAATGGGTCCGATGAAGTGCTTGCCCTTGCCTTTCAGGCGTTTTTCCGCCATGGCGCGCCACTAGACGTTCCCTCGATTACCTACAGCTTCTATCCCGTTTACGCCAATCTTTATGGCGTTGAGTTGCGTAAGCACCCGCTCAACAAGCAGTGGGAAGTCGATATTGATGCGCTTACGGCGGAAACTAGCCGAAGCGGCGTTATCTTTGCCAACCCGAATGCACCGACCGGCCATGCACACTCACTGGAGGTCATTGAGTCGTTGCTTAACCGGGTCACGGATCGTGTGGTATTGGTGGATGAAGCCTATGTCGACTTCGGCGCTGAGAGCGCTGTAGCGTTGATTGACCGCTACCCCAACCTGCTCGTTACCGGGACATTCTCCAAATCGCGTAGTCTGGCAGGCCTGCGCCTTGGCTATGCGGTGGGTTCGGAGGAGTTGATTGATGGCCTGCTGCGGGTAAAGGACTCCTTTAACTCTTATCCCGTGGATAGCCTGGCAAGCCTGGTGGGCATTGCCGCACTGAAAGATGTCGAGCATTTTGAAGCCTGTCGCGAGCATGTGATTACCACCCGTGAGCGCACCCGTCAGCGCCTTGAAGTGCTGGGGTTTGAGGTATTGCCCTCCAAGGCTAACTTTGTGCTTGCCCAGCACCCTGATTATGCAGGGGCTCAGATCTTTGCAGGCTTACGCGAACGCGGCATCCTGGTCCGTCATTTCAATACCCCGGAACTCAACAACTTCCTGCGCATCACCATCGGCACCGATGACGAGATGGACAGCTTGATTGAAGCGCTGGAAGTGATCTGCGGTTAGTGACCAGCATCGCTTTTTAAGGGCGGCGCAAGCCGCCTTTTTAATAGCGGCTTTTCTTCCACGCAAACAAAAACCCCCAAGCACGATGTGCTCGGGGGTTTCTGCGGTATAGGTGCCTGACGATGATCGGGGCGGCTCTCCGCTACTCTCCATGGGAGACCCCTAAAACAAAAAACCCAGCCGATGGCTGGGTTTTCTGCGGTATAGGTGCCTGACGATGACCTACTCTCGCATGGGGAGACCCCACACTACCATCGGCGCGAAGCGGTTTCACTGCTGAGTTCGGCAAGGGATCAGGTGGTTCACGCTTGCTATGGTCGTCAGGCGTAACTGGCTGTATATCATGCTGTGTTTCGTGGGCGTCTCTTACCAAGCCGTTTGATCGGCTCAGTGCGCGTATCCGGTTCTCTGAGTGTCTTCACACTCTCATCGTTATCATCACGACCAGACCCCTTGGGTGTTATAGGGTCAAGCCTCACGGGCCAT
>NZ_LYXG01000020.1:0-39231 GCF_001663515.1 Halomonas sp. G11 | reverse complement strand
CAGAGCCAGAGCCAGAGCCAGAGCCAGAGCCAGAGCCAGAGCCAGAGCCAGAGCCAGAGTCAGAGCCAGAGTCGGCTGCTCAAGTCAGTGCTTCCGCACCCCCGTCCGAGTATTGGGACCATGCCCAATGGCTTGAGCAGTTCGATGCCCTGGGGCTTGGCGGCCTGACGCGTAACCTGGCCGCCCATTGTCAGCTGGACACTGATGATGGGCACACCTTCACGCTGCGCTTGGCGCCTAGCCAGTCGGCGATGCAAGCCGAGGTTCACCAGACGCGCATCGAGAATGCCCTGGCCGAACTGGGGGTGAAGCGTCGCGTGGTGTTTCATGTCGAAGACCTCGCCGGTGCCCTGGAAACCCCTCGGCAGCGCGAAGTGCGTTGCCAGGCGGAGCGTCACGCTCAGGCGGTTGATGTCTTGCAGCGCGACCCCCATGTAGTAGAGTTAATGCAGGCTTTCGGCGCACAGCTTGTCGAAACCAGCGTCAAACCTGTTGAAGCGTCGCGCTAACGCTGTGCGATCCACTGATGATTGGAGAGTCTTACCATGATGAAAGGCGGCATGGGCAACTTGATGAAACAAGCCCAAGAGATGCAGGAAAAAATGCAGCGTGCCCAGGAAGAAGTGGCCGAGGCAGAAGTATTGGGCGAAGCTGGCGCCGGCATGGTCAAGGTGACCATGAATGGCCGTCATGACGTGATTTCGGTCGATATTGACCAGAGCGTCATGCAGGAAGACAAAGAACTGCTGGAAGATCTGCTGGCGGCTGCCGTCAACGATGCGGTGCGCAAAGTCGAGGTCAACTCGAAAGCCAAGATGGAAGAAGCCACTGCCGGGCTTGATCTGCCCCCCGGCTTCAAAATGCCATTTTAAATGATGCGGTTTTCTCCGCTTGTCGAGCAACTGATGGAGGCCTTTCGCGTCTTGCCGGGCGTGGGGCCAAAAACCGCACAGCGAATGGCCATGCACCTGCTGGAACGGGACCGCCCCGGCGGCCAGAAACTGGCGTCCACGATCCAGCAGGCGATTGACGAAGTCGGCTACTGTCGGCGTTGCCGAACGCTGACTGAAGCGGATATCTGCGCGTTGTGTGAAAGCCCGCGCCGCCATGACCAGCTGCTATGCGTGGTGGAATCTCCTGCCGATCAACTGGCGATTGAAGAAGCCGGTGGCTTTCAGGGGCGCTATTTCGTCCTGCATGGCCACCTGTCGCCGCTGGATGGCATCGGGCCTGATGCTATCGGCCTGGATGTGCTTGAAGCCCGTGTCGCGGAAGGTCAAATCAGCGAAGTGGTGCTCGCCACCAACCCCACGGTGGAGGGCGAAGCCACCGCGCACTACATTGCTGCCTTGCTGGCGGAACACGGTGTAACACTATCGCGGCTTGCCTACGGCGTCCCCATGGGCGGTGAGCTGGAATACGTAGACGGCGGCACACTTAGCCGAGCATTCAACGGCCGCCAGCCGTTCAGCAGTGAATAACTTACTCTCATGCAAGCGCTCAGGCGGTTGTGCAAACAGGGAATAGACTTTTGTCCTCATTTCAACCCGCTGACATCAGCTGGATTGCCTCGCCGCAGGCCCTCGATGACGCCTGCCTACAGGTGGCCGATGCCCCTGTGATTGCCTTGGATACGGAGTTTTTCCGCGAGAAAACGTTTTTTCCCATCCCGGCGCTAATCCAGTTCAGCGCGGGTGAGCATGCGTTCCTGATCGACCCGCTGGCAACGCCCTGTACCGATGCCTTTCGAGCTCTTTTGCAGAATCAAGCGATCAAGCTGCTGCATGCCTGCAGTGAAGACCTGGAGGTGTTTCAAATCTGGGCAGGCGTCTTGCCCAGCCCCTTGATCGACACCCAGGTGGCGCAGGGGTTTCTGGGTGATAATCCCAGCATGGGATACCAGAAGCTGGTCGAGGCCTGGGTGGGTAGAACCCTGCCCAAGGAAGAAACCCGCTCCAACTGGCTGGAGCGCCCCTTGACCGCCGCGCAGTGCGAGTATGCCGCGCTGGACGTTATTTACCTGCTCGATGTATGGGCAAAACAGCGTGAGCAGCTCGAGCACCTTGACCGCTTTGCCTGGCTGGAGAGCGACTGCCGCCAACTGATCGACCAGGCGGGTCGCAGCGATGACAACGACACTCAGTGGTACACCCGGCAACGCCAGCTATGGCGACTCACCGCGCCACAACTGAAAGCGTATCAGCTGATGACCACCTGGCGGGAAGGCGAGACACGTCGTCGCGACATACCGCGGAACTGGCTGATAAGCGATAAACACTTGATGGCCATCGCCGAGGCGATGCCTAGCAATCGCTATGAACTAGCCCGTGTTGAAGGAATGACACCCCCGCTGGTCAAGAAAGAGGGCGATGCCCTGCTGGGCTTTGTCAAGGAGGCCCAGCATACGCCCAGTGACGCCTTGCCCACGCCATGGCCGGACCCGATGCAACCAGCCTTCAAGCAGCGTTTCAAGGCGTTAAAGAAAGTGGTTAAAGGCCATGCCGATGAACTGGGGCTTGCGCCTGAGGTGCTGTTGCGCCGCCGTGATCTGGAGGCGCTGGTTATGCAGTCGCTGGCGGGGTCGCCGCTAACCCTGCCCATCGGTTGGCGAGGTGAACGGCTGAATGATGATCTGGCAACGGCGTTGGAGGCGCAGACCCAGTGAGCGATAAACTGCTGTGCGAGATTTTCAAAAGCTCGCGTAAAGATGAAATGTATCTTTACGTTGATAAGCGTCAGGGGCTTGCGCATGTCCCCGAGCCGCTATTGGCGTCGTTTGGCAAGCCCCAGGCATTGCTCACCATGATTTTGACCGCTGACAAAAAGCTGGCGCGTGCCAGTGCGGCAGACATCATCGAGGCGATCGATTCCCAGGGTTTTTATCTGCAGATGCCACCTGGCAACGAAACGAATTTATTGACGGAACACCTGGCCCAGCAGCATTCCGGCAATCCGCCAGGCGAATGAATTTTCTCGCCCATGCCTGGCTTGCCCGCGACGGCAGCGATGACTTCCTCTACGGCAATCTGATTGCCGATGGGGTCAAGGGCCGTGATCTGGCCGCCTGGCCTGATGATACGGCCCTGGGTATCCGTCACCATCGCCGTGTGGATGCCTGGGTGGACGGGCATCCATGCGTCAAGGCGGCGTTGCGTCGGTCGCCCCCCGCTCAGCGGCGCTTCATGGGCATTGCGCTGGATATTGTCTGGGACCACTTTCTTTCCCTGGAACACCATGCCGACGCCTCACAGCCGGTATTGATCGAGCGTTGCTATCGGCTGTTGAATGAGCGCTCGGCGCCTGACCGCCTGGCCCCCATGGTGGAACCCTTGATCACCCACGACTGGCTGCGCCGCTATGCCGATTTCGATTTTACCTGCCAGGCCATTGCTGGCGTAGGCAGACGTCTGTCAGGACCCAATCGGTTGGCGGAGCTTGTCCCATGGCTACACGAGGATTACGCTCAGTTAAAGAGCGATTTTGATGAACTCTGGCCCGCGCTTTTTGATGCGCTAGGTACCGAGCGTCGTTTCCCAACGCATACGAGTAGCAAGTGAAGGTGATCCAATGACAGGCGCGTTACGCGAGCGCTTTTGGGAGCGCTATACGCTGGAAGAACTGACCACGGCCGAGTGGGAGGCACTCTGCGATGGCTGCGGGCAGTGCTGCCTGTTGAAGCTGCACGATGAAGAAAGCCAGGAGCTGGCGGTGCTCAATGTGGCCTGTCGGCTGCTGGATACGCATAGTTGCCAATGCAGCGATTACGAAAATCGTTTCGACTTCGTCCCCGACTGTACTCAGCTGACCCCTGAGCTGGTGAAAGAATTCACCTGGTTGCCGTCCACCTGTGGCTACCGGCGTGTCGCCGAAGGGCGCAAGCTGGCCGGCTGGCACCCTTTACTCAGCAACGATGCCGAGCGAGTCCATCGCAAAGGGGTGAGTGTGCGCAGCTATGCCGTTTCTCAGGATGATGTTCCCGAACACCGGCTGGAATCCCATATCATCGCCGTACTGCCCATGTAGCGCCCCGCTTATGGGTAGCATGTGCATTCCCACCCCTGTTTGTTAAACGGCTGACTTGCGTGTTGGCTTATCCCAGATCGATAAAAATGCCTCTTTCGCTGGTTTTGTTGCCTGCGTTACCGCTTGCGCATGCGATGGCGCTTTTGCTTTGCGGGGCTTGCGCGGTGTATCCCAAATGGTCGGGAAATGATCGTGATGTGGCATGGTATCTCCTTGAGGTTTTACAACCTTGGTCTGTAAGACTAAGGCATAATATGCCACATGATTCTGTTTTATGGAAACCTTTTCCATAAAAATCCCCTCCATCTAACGATCTTTCATAAAACGATCTATCAGGATTGGATCAATCCACCAAGCCTAGCGCCCAGAGAATAAAGGCATCCTGGCGAGCGGCGTCGCGCCACGCCTTGAAACGGCCGGAGGCGCCGCCGTGGCCACTACTCATATCGGTGTGTAGCAATACCGGAGCGTCGCCTTGCTGGAGTTGGCTGACCCGCGCATAGAATTTCGCCGGTTCCCAGTAGCTAACCCGGGTATCAAACCAGCTGCCTTCCAGCCACAGCGCCGGGTAACGTTGGGCCGTCACGTTGTTGATGGGCGAATAATGGCGGATACGTTCGGCCACCTGCGGGTCGACCGGGTTGCCCCATTCGCTGTATTCGGCGGTGGTCAATGGCAGCGACGGATTCTGCATGGTGCGTAGCACGTCGAGAAACGGCACCTCGAGGACACCGGCGCAAAACGACTCAGGGGCACGATTGAGGCAGGTGCCCACCAGCAGGCCGCCCGCGCTTGCGCCACAGGCGACAATCCGCTGTGGATCGCTCAAGCCTTGCGCCACCAGGGCATCGCGGGCGGCTAGAAAGTCGTCAAAGCTGTGTTCCTTGTGGGCCATCTTGCCGTCCAGATACCAGGGCTCGCCACGCTCGCCGCCTCCGCGCACGTGGGCCACGGCAAAGGCAACACCCCGCTCGAGCAGTTCCAGGCGGGCAATGGAAAACCACGGGTCGAGGGGTTCTCCGTAAGCACCATAGCCATATAACAGGGTGGGCAGCGGCTGGTTGGCCAGGTCGCTACGCGTAACGACCGAAACGGGAACACGCTGGCCGTCGGCACTGGTCGCCCAGATCCGCTGACTGACGAGCTGTTCGGGTGCCAGGCTGCCATATACTGGCACGCGTTTGAGCAGTGTGCGCTCCCCGGTGGTCAGGTCCAGGGCATACCAGCTGGGCGGACGGGTAAACGATTCTTCCCGCAGACGCAGCACCTGGGTATCGAAGTGGGGGGCGTCCTCAAGCAGCTGTGAGCACAGCGATTCGGGTTGGTCGAGGTAGTCGTCCCGGGTGATGTGCTGCTGCGGGTTGAGGTCCAGGCGACGCAGTCGCACCTGTGCTCGATCATGATCGCGTTCAGCAAGCATCAGCCCCCAGGCGAAGGCATCTATGCCCTCCAGGGTAGCGTCTTCCCGCGCGGGGACGAGGGGCTGCCATGCAGGCGAGTCGCTATCCAGTTCCTCGATGGCTAACACGTCAAGCTGGAAATGGGCGCTGGCTTGATTATGCAGCCGATAAAATACGCCGGGACGATGGTCTATCGTATACTCAACGCCGGGTTGGCGAGTTTGAAGACAGCGGGGTGTATCGGTCGGCGTTCGGGCTGGCACCACGTGGACTTCACTGGTGTCTTTGGAGGCACTTTCAAGCACCAGCCACTCCCGGGAACGGGTTTTGCCCATGCCCAGCCAAAACTCCGGGTCGTCCTCGCGCAGCAATAACGTCGCTGGCTGTGAGTGCGGTGTGTGGTCAAGGCTGATTGGCAGGCACCAAATGCTGTCCGGGCGTTGGGTGTCGTCGAAGCGGGTAAACAGCAGCGAGGCACGGCCAGCCGTCTGGTCTTCTGCCCAGCAGATGCCGGGGCCGATGTCGCTGAGCAACTGAACCGGTTGACCGTCGGGCAGGCGTTTTAGCCACAGAGTAAACCGCTCGTCTCCCTGATTATCGTCGGTCCAGGCCAGCCATGCTTCATCAGGTGACAGCGCCATGTCGCCCATTTCGTAGAATGGCTGCCCGGCGGCAAGGTCGGGTACCGCTAGAACGCATTCAGAGGCGTCGGGCTGACCGTTGGGGTGACGCCACCAGCGGGGGTATTCCTCATCGGCGGCGGTTTCGCTCCAGAACGTAAAGTGGTCGAGCGTTGTCGGAAGGCTGGTGACCGCGAGTTCCCGTCGGCGCAGGTGGCTTTCATAAAGTGCGTCGGCAAGCGGTTCCAGCGGTTTGAACCATGCGGCATGCTGCTGGTTTGCCGCGGTCAGAAATTGGCTGACATCGGCGCTGTCGCGCTGCTCTAGCCAGTGCCAGTGTGGATCATCCGCACGAAAATAGGCGCTGACCGGGTGGCTGTTGTTCAGGGCTGGCTGTGCTTTCATAAATTGATAGGTACCATAACGGGAAATCTACGTTGGGTGAGTACACCCTCATGAGGAGTATTATGCTGTTTGCTGATTCAATGTCACTGTTGTGGTTGAGTTATTACGGTCTGTCACTGGTCGTGTGCTTGGCCGTTTATTTTGCGTTCGCCTTTTTGCCCAGATTGTCGCGCCTATTGCTGACATGGTGCATTGGCGGTGCGATGTGGGCGCCTGCACCCTTTCGGTTGCCCCTGGTGGAAGAGGGCGAGTTTTACACGGGGTGGGCGCCTTCCGCCATGGTTGCCGCTGTAGGGTTTTTAGAGAGCAACGGTGGCGCACTGCGTAACGGCCTTTTGTGCTTGGTGCTTGGCATGGCAATTGGTGGCGTTGTAGGCGTTGCACTATGGTGGCGTGGGCGCAACAAGGCCGTCCTTGAGCCTGCGGCTGAAGAAAACACGGCCGACGATCCCGAAGAAACACGCCGCCGTGAACCGGTGATAGGCTAAGCCTGACAGGAGCACGTCGATGTGTGAGCTGTTGGGAATGAGCGCCAATGTGCCCACCGATATCTGTTTCAGCTTCGCTGGCTTCCTGCACCGGGGCGGCGGAACAGGGCCGCACCGCGACGGTTGGGGCATTGCCTTCTATGAAGAAGGGGGCTACCGGGAGTTCCGCGACCCCCATCCGTCGGTAGACTCGCCCATCGCACGACTGATCTGCGATTACCCGATCAAATCCAATGTCGTGATCAGTCATATTCGCCAGGCCAACGTCGGTGGGGTCACCTTGGCCAATACCCATCCGTTTACCCGCGAAATGTGGGGGCGGCCCTGGTGCTACGCCCACAATGGTCAGCTGAGCGACTGGCAGCCTTTGCCGCTGGGCTTTTACACCCCGGTGGGCAGCACGGACAGCGAACACGCTTTCTGCTGGCTGATGAGCGAGCTAAGGCGTGACTTTCCAACCCCGCCAGACGAGCAAGCGCCGCTTTGGCAAACGCTACACGGTCTATGCGAGCGGCTGCGAACGCTGGGTGTCTTTAATCTACTGCTCTCTGACGGCACGTATCTCTATACCTACTGTTCAACTAAGCTTGCTCATATCACCCGTGCTGCGCCCTTTGGTGAGGCTGAATTGTCTGATGCCGAGCTAACGGTCAACTTTGCCGAACATACCACGCCCAACGATATCGTGTCGGTGATTGCGACCGAACCACTGACCCATAATGAACACTGGTGCCGCATGCAGCCGGGGGAATTGCTGGTGTGGCGCGATGGATGCATTCAGGCGCGCTATTTAAGTCAGGCATGATGGGAGGTTAGGGCTAAAGTTGAAACGAAAGTTTCAATCGATCGTTTTACAGTGGTAGGTCAGTCGTATATCGTTGCGTTCTTCGCGACTCGACAACAACAAGGTCGGTGACGACATCGACATGGAAACTGGAGATTGCCCATGAGCGAACAAGCTGATGCCCCTATTCTTCGCGGTCCCGTGCTCGAGGGCTTAGAGCAGTACGGTGCCGTGACCGACGTTTTCCACACGGCCGTTGAACGTTTCAAAGACAAGCCGGCATTTAGCTGCATGGGCAAAACGCTCAGCTTTGCTGACCTTGACCGGTTATCAGCTAATTTTGCCGCCTGGTTACAGCATGAAACCGACCTGGTGCCCGGTGACCGGATCGCCATTCAACTGCCCAATGTGCTGCAGTTCCCGGTGGCAGTATTTGGTGCGCTGCGCGCGGGCCTGGTGGTGGTCAACACCAACCCGCTGTATACCGAGCGCGAAATGGCCCACCAGTTCAAGGATGCCAACGCCAAGGCGATCGTGATCCTGGCCAACATGGCGGACAAGCTCGAGCGCGTGCTCGATAAAACGGAGATCAAGCATGTGGTCGTGACGGAGCTTGCCGACCTGCACGACTTCCCCAAACGGCTGCTGATCAACAGCGTGGTCAAGTACATCAAGAAAATGGTCCCGCGCTTTTCGTTACCTCAGTCGGTGCGTCTGCGCGATGCGTTGAATAAAGGGCAGGCCTTGAGTCACCGCGAAGTCACCCGAGACCAGGAGGATCTGGCCGCGCTTCAATATACCGGGGGGACCACCGGCATGCCCAAAGGGGCGATGCTGACCCACCGTAACCTTGTCGCCAACATGCTGCAGGCCCGACAAGCTATCGGCGGTAACCTGACCGATGGCAACGAACTGGTGATTGCGCCGTTGCCCGTGTATCACATTTACACCTTTACCGTGAACTGCCTGTTTCTGATGGAGACTGGCAACCATTCGGTATTGATCACCAACCCGCGTGATCTGAATGGCTTTATCAAGTCATTGAAGGGCATGCCGTTTACCGCCTTTATTGGTCTCAATACACTGTTCAATGCGCTGTGCAATCGCGAGGACTTCAAGCAGCTCGACTTCTCGAAACTGCACCTGACCATTTCTGGCGGTATGGCCTTGACGAAAACCTCCGCGAAGCGCTGGGAAGAGGTAACGGGGTGTCCCATCTCGGAAGGCTACGGACTGACGGAAACCTCGCCGATTGTCAGTTTCAACCCGTCGGATGCCATTCAGCTAGGCACGATTGGCAAACCGGTGGCAGGGACGGCGGTCAAAGTCGTCAATGCCGACGGTCAGGACCAGCCGCTGGGCGAGCCTGGCGAGCTGTGTGTGCAGGGCCCTCAGGTCATGAAGGGCTACTGGCAGCGTGAGGAAGAGACGCGCGCCTCCATTGATGCCGACGGCTGGTTCTCTACCGGTGATATTGCCGTGCTCCAGGAAGACGGCTACATCCGTATTGTGGACCGCAAGAAAGACATGATTCTGGTCTCGGGATTCAATGTTTATCCCAACGAAGTGGAAGACGTCGTGGCCGGACATCCCGATGTGGTCGAGTCAGCCGCGGTAGGCGTTGCCGATGAAGCGGCGGGAGAGGCCATCAAGCTGTTCGTGGTCAGCAAAAATCCCGAGCTGGATGCCGAAACGCTGCGTCGCTGGTGCAAGAGTGAACTTGCCGGTTACAAAGTGCCGAAGCACATCGAGTTTCGCGATGAGCTGCCCAAAACGAACGTCGGTAAGGTGCTGCGCCGTCAGCTCCGTGACGAAGATAACACCTCCGCTGACGCTTAATCGGTGGCGCGATTTATGCGCCAGCTAAGTGAACGCGTTACAATGATCTGCCCGCTCGGTTGAGCGGGCAGACTTTTTTATACGTGCCACCCTGCAAGTGCCCATAGGACCTGGATATATCGTGACCAACGACACGCCGCTCGCAACGACCTCCGATGCACAACGCCTCAAGACGCTCAAGTCCGCCGTGAACAACACGATGCGACGCGATGCCCAGCGTTTCGAGCGGCGGTTGGCCGGTTTGTCGCGTCGTCTGCAGGAGGGTAAACCCATCGACCGGGGGTTGAACGAGCTGGAACCCGAGGTGGCGCGCGCGCAGCAGGTGCTTCACCAGCGAGAGAACCAGTCGTTTAACTGGAACTACCCGAACGAATTGCCGGTGGTTGAACGCCGTGAGGATATTCTTGCGGCGCTGCGCGACCATCAGGTCGTTGTCGTCGCGGGGGAAACCGGGTCGGGTAAAACCACCCAGTTACCCAAAATGTGCCTGGAGCTAGGCCGTGGTCGGCGTGGCCTGATAGGCCACACCCAGCCGCGTCGGCTTGCCGCGCGCAGTGTGGCCACCCGGCTTGCCGAGGAACTGGCAGTGCCGCTTGGCGAGCAGGTGGGGTATCAGGTCAGGTTTACCGACCAGAGCAACGAGAACACCCTGGTCAAGCTGATGACCGACGGGATCCTGCTGGCGGAAACCCAGCACGACCCGCTTTTGCTGCGCTACGACACCATCATTATCGATGAAGCCCACGAGCGCAGCCTCAACATCGATTTCCTGCTGGGCTATCTGAAACGTCTGCTCCCCAAGCGCCCGGACCTGTCGGTTATCATCACCTCGGCCACCATCGACGTGGCGCGATTTGCCGCCCATTTCGGCAGTGCCCAGCGCCCCGCCCCGACGGTTGAAGTCTCCGGCCGGGCTTATCCGGTTGAGGTGCATTACCGGCCACTGGTACGCGACGGCGAGGACGAAGAGGACCGCACCCTGCAAGAGGGTATCCTCCACGCGGTCGAGGAAATCGAGGGGCTGGAACGTGAAAAGGGCTGGCAGCACGGGCCACGCGATGTGCTGGTGTTCCTGCCCGGCGAACGGGAAATTCGTGAAACGGCTGATACTCTGCGCCGCGCTGACTTGCGTGACTGTGAAGTACTGCCGCTGTACGCGCGGCTTTCCAACGCCGAGCAGAACCGGGTGTTCGCGCCGCACCGTGGGCGACGAATCGTGCTGGCGACCAACGTCGCCGAAACTTCGCTGACCGTCCCCGGCATCCGCTATGTGATCGACCCGGGGTTGGTGCGTATCAGCCGTTATAGCTACCGGTCGAAGATCCAGCGTTTGCCGGTCGAGCCGGTGAGTCAGGCCAGCGCCAACCAGCGCATGGGACGCTGTGGGCGGATTGCAGAAGGCGTGTGTATTCGTCTATATGACGAGGACGATTTTCTGGCCCGCCCGGCGTTTACCGACCCCGAGATCCAGCGCACCAATCTTGCCTCGGTCATTTTATCCATGCTGGCCCTCAAGCTGGGTGATATCGAGGACTTTCCGTTCGTCGACCCGCCCGACAGCCGCTTTATCAAAGACGGTTTCCGTCTGCTCTTTGAACTCGGGGCGGTGGACGAGCGTCAGCGGCTCACGGTGCTGGGTCGCAAGCTCGCACGGTTGCCGATAGACCCCCGGCTGGCGCGTATGGTGCTGGCGGGTCACGAGCAGGGCAGCCTGCGCGATGTATTGGTCGTGGTCTCTGCACTGGCGATTCAGGACCCCCGTGACCGTCCGGCCGACAAACGCCAGGCCGCCGATCAGGCCCACCAGCGCTGGCACGATCCCGACTCGGATTTCGTGGCGCTGTTGAACCTTTGGCACGGCATCGACAATGCCCGCGAAGCACTGTCAGGCAATCAACTGCGTCGCTGGTGCCGGGACCACTACATCAATTACCTGCGCGTACGCGAGTGGCACGATACCTTCCGCCAGTTGCGTCAGCTGCTGCGCGATATGGACATCGAGGTACCAGCGCCGACGCCCGCCCCGGCGGATGAAAACGAAGAGCAGGCGCGACAGGCAAGGCGTAAAACCTCCGGTCCGCTACACAAGGCCTTGCTGACCGGGTTGCTCTCCAACCTGGGTACGCTGCTGGAAAATCGCGAGTATTTAGGTGCGCGTAACCGTAAGTTCATGATTCATCCAGGCTCGGGGTTGGCCAAAAAAACGCCCAAATGGTTGATGGCCTTCGAGCTGGTGGAAACCTCCAAACTGTTTGCGCGCACCGTGGCAAAGATTGACCCCCAATGGATTGAGCCACTGGCGTCACATCTGGTGAAGCACAGCTACAGCGAGCCTCATTGGGAAATGAAGCGTGCCCAGGTAGTGGCGTTCGAGCAGGTGACGCTGTTTGGTTTGCCCATCGTGACCCGGCGCCGTGTGCATTACGGCCCGATCGCCCCGGCCGAGTCGCGGGAGCTGTTCATTCGCCGCGGGCTGGTAGAGGGCGAGTTTCACACCAAGGGCGAGTTTTTTGCCCACAACCGGGCGCTGATTGAAGAAGTCGAATCGCTGGAAGATCGTGCCCGTCGTCGCGACATCCTGGTCGACGAAGACACCTTGTTTGCGTTTTACGACGAGCGGCTCCCCAGCGACATCGTCAACGGCAAAGGGTTTGAACACTGGCGCAAGCAGGCCGAACAGCAGGAACCAGAGCTGCTCAAGTTCGATATCGAAGCGCTCAAGGCCCGCGACGCCGAGGACGTCACAAAGGCACAGTACCCTGATCATCTGACCCTTTCGGGGGTTGCCTACCCGTTGAGCTATCATTTTGACCCCGACGCGGAGGACGATGGCGTCACCTTGACCGTCCCCGCGGCGATGCTGCCACAACTACCGGAGCATGCTCTGGAGTGGCTGGTACCCGGCTTGCTGCGCGAGAAATGCATTGCCTTGATGAAAGCCTTGCCCAAGAGCATTCGCCGCCAGGTGGTGCCCATTCCTGACTGGGTCGACGCAGCACTGGAAACACTGGTGCCGGATGAGCGGCCCTTGACCGAGGCCCTGGGCGAGTTCATTCGCCAGCGCACAGGGTTACGTGTGCACCCGGACGATTGGCGCTTTGATACCTTGCCCGCTCACCTGATGATGAATATCCGGGTGGTGGATCATGATGGCGAGACGCTGGGGCAGGGCCGCTCCCTGCGGGCGCTGGAAGCGACGTTTGAAGCGGCGGCCAAGGCCGGTGCTCAGGCACTGTCCGAGCAGGTCAGCGAAGCCCCGGATTTATCAGGGTTACCTGAGGAGCCCCTGCCCGATTCCCGCGTGACCACCCAGGCGGGTATTCGGGTTGAAGCCTACCCGGCATTGGTTAACGAGGCCGATACGTTTAAGGTAATGCTCTTTGACCATGCGGCAAAAGCCCAGGCGGCCCACCAAATGGGCGTGGCGCGTCTGGCGATGCAGCAATCTCCCGCCCAGGTCAAGGCGATCAAGGCACTGCCCGGGCTGGAAAAGTGCGCGTTGTTGTTCACCAATGTAGGTAGCAAGCAGGCGTTGATCGACGATGTGTTAGTGGCAGTGTTTACCCAAACGGTGGCACAGGCGCCAATTCCTCGCTCGGCCGCCGAGCTGAACGACCGCCTGGCAGCGGTCAAGGGCGACCTGGTACCCCACGCCGAGCAACTGCTTGGCCAGGTGGAAGCGGCGCTGAAAGGCCATTTGGCGGTCAGCAAGATACTGAAAGGCAAGCTGAACTTTGCGCTGGCACTTGTCTACAGTGACGTGAAAGCACAAATGCAGCGGCTGGTTTACCCTGGATTTATTACCCAGGCGGGGGAGTGGCTTTCAGAGTACCCGCGCTACACCGAGGCAGCATTGATCCGGTTGGAAAAAGCCGCCCGCGAGCGGGGGCGCGATCAAATGCTGATGCAGGACATTCAGGCGATGGAGGAAAAATTCGATGCCCGTCGCGAAAACGAACGCCGTGGGCGCGTTGAAGACCCGTCGCTCGTCGAGTTTGGCTGGTGGTTGCAGGAACTTCGCGTCTCGTTGTTTGCCCAGCAGTTGGGGACACGGATGCCCGTTTCGGTGAAGCGGCTGGAGAAACGTTGGCAAGAGATAATTAGCGTTTAGATGCGGGCTGGAAAAATGCGCGTGAAACGCACACAGTGATGATATTGGCGGCGGTTGGAGCTTCCTGGCGCAAGCAGCCGTGAAAAGGAGATGTACATGACACACGTGGTGATAACCGGTACGGGGCTTTATACACCGGAACACGCCATCGATAATGCGTCCTTGGTTGCCGCATTCAACGCCTGGGTGGATCAGGAAAATGACCGCCATGCAGATGCCATTGAGCAGGGGCAGCGGGAACCGCTCGCTCACTCGAGTAGCGACTTCATTGAAAAAGCGTCAGGCATCAAGAGCCGCTACGTATTGAATGCCGAAGGTATTCTTGACCCGGCGCGTATGCGTCCCAAACTGCCTCAGCGGCAAAACGACGAGCCTTCTATCCAATGTGACATGGCGCTGAGTGCCGCGCGTGAGGCATTAGCCAATGCGAAGGTGGATGCCGGGGATATTGAGCTTGTGATCGTTGCCTGCTCCAATCTCGAGCGCGCCTATCCAGCCGTGGCGGTTGAGCTTCAGCACGCGCTTGGTGCTGGCGGCTACGGTTTCGATATGAATGTGGCCTGCAGTTCGGCGACCTTCGCGATTGAAACCGCTGCCAACGCCATTGCATCGGGCAGCGTGAAGCGCGCGTTGATCGTGAATCCTGAAATATGCTCGGCGCACCTCAATTTTACCGACCGTGACAGCCACTTTATTTTTGGTGATGCGTGTACCGCAATGGTGCTGGAAGACGCGGCGAGTGCGTCCGCCGACGAGGCCTACGAGATACTGGGGACCCGGTTGGCGACGATGTATTCCAATGCCATCCGCAACAATGCCGGGTTTTTGAATCGCGTCACCGATAGTGATCCGCTAGCGGAAGATAAGCTGTTCGTTCAGGAAGGGCGCCGCGTTTTTCGCGAGGTATGCCCGATGGTCGCGTCGATGATCGCGCAGCATTTGGCATCGCTGGAGTTAAAGGGCAGCGATTTGAAGCGCCTCTGGCTGCACCAGGCAAACCGCCACATGAACGATATGATTGCGCGCAAAGTGCTCGGTTACGACCCCAGTGCGGAGCAGGCACCGATCATTCTTGATCGCTACGCGAATACCAGCTCGGCAGGGTCTATCATCGCGTTTCATTTACACCGTGAATCGCTGGAGGCGGGTGACATTGGCGTTATCTGCTCTTTCGGTGCAGGGTACAGTGCAGGCAGTGTGGTTGTCAGGCGCCGATGAGTCGCTTGCAGATACAAAGTGCAAAACAGAGGAACGTAGTATGCCTAGGGTAGGGACATGTCATTTGATGCGGCGGCGTGTATGGGGGGGCGTCTTGGCCTCGACGATGGTGATGGCGCTTGGCGGTTGTGCCAGCACCGGTTCAACCGGTTCGGAAGCCTCGCAGGCGTCCAGTCCGGATGACCCCTGGGAAGGCTTTAACCGTAAAGTGTTTGTCTTCAATGACGTGCTTGATCGTTATGCGTTAAAACCCGTTGCCTCGGGGTATCGCACGATTACCCCTGAGCCACTACAGTTGGGAGTGGGTAATTTCTTCAGCAATCTGGGGGAGCTTCGCACCACGGTGAACAGCCTGCTCCAGGGCAAACCAGCCAATGCCGGGCGTTCGACATCACGGTTTCTGGTCAACACCACCATGGGGATTGGCGGACTCTTCGATATTGCCTCACGCATGGATATCGACTCAGACGAGGAAGACTTTGGCCAAACCCTGGCGACATGGGGATGGGAAGACTCGCGCTATCTGGTGCTGCCACTGCTCGGGCCTAGCACGCTGCGTGACACATCGGGACTGCCAGCCGATATGGCAGCCTATCCGGTCACCTACGTCGACGACGATGCGGTGCGAGCGGGGCTGACGGCACTGAATATCGTGGATACCCGAGCCGGTCTGCTGGATCAGGAAGAATTGATCCAGGGTGACCGTTACCGGTTTATTCGCGACGCCTATCTCCAGCGTCGTCAGTTTGAAATTAGCGACGGCGAACTCGGGGATGATCCGTTTTCTGCCGATGACTTTGAATTCGATGATGCCGACTTCGCCGACTGAGGCTTGCCATGGCGCATAAGCAGCTGATTGCGGTGATCGATGAGCCCGGCACCGAGCGCGATGCGCTTGCCGAGGCGATTACCTGCGATGGTATGTGGGTATATGCAGCGGATAATATTGAGCATTTACCGGCCGAAACGGCCCTGATCGTGGCCCACGCCCGTGCGGTTCCCCGTCAGCAGTGGTCGCATTTGACCCATCATTTGCCGACGGTGGTGGTGAGTGATTCGCGTCAGGATGCCGACTTGATAAAAGCGGTGGACGTTGGGCTGGTCGACTATATTGTCCACCCGCTGCGTCACGCTGAACTGCTGCGGCGGATGATCCGCAAGGCGATCGAACTGGACGTGCTTGAGAAAGCCCGTGCCCGGGATCACGAGCGATTGGCCGAGCTTAACGAAAGTCTGGAAACCCACTTGGCATTGCTGCGCATGGACCAGCAGAGCGGGGGGCACATTCAGCGTCGCCTGCTACCGCCGCGCCCCAAGGTCATCAACGGGGTTTACTATGACTACTGGTTCGCGCCATCGCTTTATTTGTCCGGGGATTTTCTCGACTACCAGCGCTACAATTCGCGTTACAGTGCCTTCTACTTTGCCGATGTATCAGGCCATGGGGCATCCTCGGCATTTGTCACGGTATTGTTAAAGTACCTTTGCAATCGTTGGCTAGGCGAATGGGATGGCATTCAGCCCGATAGACTGCCCAGCCAATGGCTGGCGGCGATGAACCGCGAGTTGCAAGGGACTGATATTGGTAAACACGCCACATTATTTGTTGGCGTTATTGACCATGAGGCGCATACTCTTCACTATTCGCTCGGGGCACAGTTACCGATGCCGTTATTAGTCTCGGGTGACCAGCTGACGCGGTTGCCGGGTGAAGGAATGCCGGTAGGACTGTTTCCCGATGTGGAGTACCCCGTTCTCAGTTGTGAACTGCCGGAAGACTTTCGGCTATGGCTGTGCTCGGATGGCGTATTGGAGTGCTTGCCGGGTGATTCGCTCGACACGCGGCTCAGGGAGCTTGAGCAACTCGTAAGCGTGAGTGCCACGCTTGAACAGCTTTGTGATCGACTGACCAACAACAACGCTCTGTTAAGCAAACAGCGTGCTGGTGATGAGGACAGCCCCGATCGTGATGCTTTGCCCGACGACCTGACAATCATGATGGTGAGCGGATTTGGTCATGCTGACTGAAGAAGGTCGCATAAAAGCGGCGTTCGACTCTGGTGTTTTTGTTTTAAAATTGTGTGGCGATGTACGCTTGACACTGTGTGCCACCCTGGACACTCAGGCTCAGCGTCTGGCGGAGACGCCCGGATTGAGTGCTGTGATGATCGACCTGCGTGAAGCGACAAACGTTGACTCCACGGCGCTCGGTTTTCTTGCCAAGGTATCCCTGGCGGTAAAAGGGCGCCTGGAACAGCCGCCAACGATCATCGTGGATAATCAGGATGTGCGCCAGATGCTCGATGTCATGGGGTTTGCGCGTTTTTTCACCTTGATGGAAGCCCCGCTTCAGCCCACGGCAGACTTGAATAGCACCTTAGAGGAATTGCCCGAAGTGCCGGCGGATGAAGAGGGCCTGCGTGAGCGCATCCTGGAAGCCCATCGTATACTTATGCGCATGAACGAGCATAACCGCGAACAGTTTCAGCCGTTGGTGGAAATGCTCGAATCCCAAGAGACAACCCACCACTGACGGTCTGGCACGCTGGCCTCAGATGCGTGTTCCCACTCCAGATATCATCTCCTTGACGGCCTTAGAGTGATCATGGCCGACAATGCAGCCTAAAAGGCATATAATTAGCGGCCTACCTTTATGCTGCCAGGGTGACTGCGGCCACCCTAAGGAGAGACATGGAACTCAATCCCCGGCGCGTCGCTATTCTGGTGGCCGCCAACACGGCCTTGGCGCCCTTCGCCATTGATGCCTATTTACCGGCCATGGCGGCCATTGCCGATACCATCAATGCGAGTATTCATCGTACCGAGCTTTCGATTAGCGTCTTCCTGTTCGGCTTTGCGCTGGGGCAGCTGTGTTTCGGCCCCATGTCTGACCGACTAGGGCGTAAGCCGGTGCTGATGAGCGGCCTGGTCGTGTTTCTGTGCGCAAGCTTGATGATTATGACCGCTGACAGCCTTACCTCTCTGCTTGCTTGGCGGTTTGTACAGGCCTTGGGTGGCGGGGCCTGCGTGGTCAATTCGGCAGCGATTGTGCGCGACTGTTTCAGCGGCCGCGAAGCCGCCAGGGTGATGTCGACCATGGCCATGATCATGATGCTCGCGCCCCTGGTCGCCCCGGCGGTGGGGAGCCTTCTGCTGCACATGGCGGACTGGTGGCTGATCTTTGTGTTTCTCGCCGTGTATGCGGGGTTTCTTCTCTGGCTGCTGGGAACAAGGCTGCCTGAAACCCGCGATATGTCGCTGCCAGCAGCGTCGCCGCGCCAGGTGATTCGCAACTATGCCAGTGTGCTGCGCCATCGCGAGGGGATGGGGTATATCTGCGCCGTGGCCGCGTCGTTCGCGGGGCTGTTCGCCTTTGTGACGGCGTCGCCGTTTCTTTACCTGGACTATTTCTCGCTGAGCCCGGGCGTGTACCCGTTCGTGTTTGGCGTCAACGTGGTCATGATCGCCGGGTCGAACCGGGTCAACATCTATCTATTGCGTAAACGCACCCCCCAGCAGAATCTACGCCTGGGGCTGGCGGTTCAACTGATCGCCGCACTGGGCCTGGTGGTCGCCACAGCGCTTGGCATTGCTTCATTGGCTGTTGTCGTCCCGCTGGTCATGTTATTTACCGGCATGATCGGCCTGATTACACCTAACGCCATTTCCTCATTGCTGGACCATTTCGGCCATATCAGTGCCACCGCCACTGCCCTGTTAGGCGGTATTCAATTTAGCTGTGGCGCCCTGGCGGGGGCCATGGTGGGTCTGTTTGAAGTCGAACACCTCTGGCCGATGGTACTGACCATGCTGGCGGCTGCTCTGTTGGGTAACGTCGGTGTGCGCCTGCTGACGCCAGCGGCAACGGATGGGCGCTCGGCATGATCGCGGACGTTGCGGCGTGGCTGGATATGTCGCCGAGCACCTGGGTGGGGTGCGCGCTGACCCTGGCATTAGGCGCCTTTGTGCAGCGTGCCACCGGCTTTGGCTTGGCGGTTATTGGGGCACCGCTGTTGTTGATGATTGAGCCGCGCCTGGTACCTGTGGTGCTGGTGCTGTTCGGGTTTACCGTGTCGTTGATGATGGTCCGCCATTACCGGCATGAGGTGCGCCTGGGGGCGCTGGCCATGGCGCTGGTGGGACGTTTGCCGGGCAATGCGTTGGGGATCTGGCTGCTGATCGCGGCGCCCATGGTGGTATTGGAAAAGTTGATTGCTGCCATCGTGCTGTTTGCGGTATTCGTCACGCTATGCCGCGTGCGGCTGCCGGTCAATCGCGTGTCGCTATTTGGCGCAGGGGTGTTCTCGGGGATTTTCGGCACTGTCGCTGCCATCGGCGGGCCGCCAATGGTGCTGCTGATGCATGGATTTGCCCCGGATCGTCTGCGCGGTAATCTGGCTGCTTTCTTTATCATCACCTCGATGCTGACACTCGCGACGCTGGCGTTGGCAGGGCAGGTGGGTTCATGGCATCTGGGCGTGGCGGCAACGCTATTGCCTGGGGTGCTGCTGGGGAATGCGCTGGCCGATGCGGTGGCGCACCGCATTGACCGGCAATGGCTTCAGGCGGCGTCCCTTGCGCTGTGTACCCTGGCCGCCGTGGGGCTTTTGTTGTAATGCATTATGGTGTTGCGAGCCGTGGTGAAAAAAATTTAAAAAAATTATTTTGTGACATTGCTTGTCATGAAGCTGTCATCGAAGCGATGCAAAGTGTGCCTTGCGAAGGCAAGATCCCTAACAGCTTCAGGAGTAATTCGCATGAACCGTATTCTCAAAACTACCGTGCTCGCAGCTGCTGTGATGAGCGTGGCAGGTGTTGCACAAGCCCGTGACCAAATCCGGATTGTTGGTTCCAGCACGGTGTATCCGTTTGCCAGCTATGTGACCGAAGAATTTGGCGCGGTTACCAACTACCCCACACCGGTGATCGAGTCTACGGGTTCAGGTGGTGGTTTGCGTCTGTTCTGTAACGGTGTTGGCGAGGGCACGCCGGACATCACCAACGCATCGCGCCGCATGAAGCCGTCCGAGTTCGAGCGTTGTGCAGAAAACGGCGTTGACAACATTACCGAAGCCAAGATCGGCTCCGACGGTATCGTATTGGGTCAGTCCAACGAAAATGACGTGGTGCCACTGACTCTCGAGCACATCTTCATGGCCGTGGCGGCACAGGTGCCCCAGGACGGCGAGTTGGTCGATAACCCCTACACCAACTGGAGCGAAATCGATTCCTCGCTGCCGGATCGCGAGATCTCCATCTACGGACCGCCCACCACCTCTGGTACGCGTGATGCTTTTGAAGAGCTGGTGATGGAAACCGCTTCCGAAGACATGGATGCGTACGGCGAAGCCTACACCGATATCCGTTCTGACGGTGTTTACATCGACGCCGGTGAGAACGACAACCTGATCGTTCAGCGTCTGCAGGAAGACACCGGCGCTTTCGGTATCTTCGGCTACTCCTTCCTTGAAGAGAACACCAATACGCTGAATGCGGCAACGATCGAGGGTGTTGAGCCGGAGCCCGAAGCCATCAGCTCTGGTGACTATCCGGTTGCCCGTTCACTGTGGTTCTACGTCAAGAACCAGCACGCTGAAGAAGTGCCGCCCATGTACGAATACGTTGATATGTTCATGTCAGAGCAGATGATCGGCGACGGTGGCTACCTTCGCGATATCGGCCTGATCGTGCTGCCGGAAGAAGAGCGTGCAGAGTGGCGCCAGCAAGTGGCAGACCGCGCTCAGTTGGAACTCTCTGATCTGCAATAAATAACAGAGATAACGCACGATAATAAGGCAATGGCCGACAGCGCAAGCTGTCGGCCTTTTGCTTTGCGATTGTCGTTGCAACTCCAGCTTGTGGATTTGGCGTTTGTCACATTGCTGTAATGTTTTTGCTGCAAAGTACTCCCCAAACCGATTTCATCAGGAACGCGAGAGAGATTAGATGCAAACCAACCAGCTATTTTTACTCTTTTGCACTGTGCTTTTGCTGCTTGGGCTAGTGGCCTTTTTTATTGGCCGCTCGAAGGCCGCTCGTGTGCGCAGCGCTGGTGGCAGCATGTTTGCACAACCCGACCAGTATGCCTGGTTTGCCGTGCTCTCCACCGCAGGCCCCGCCATATTGGTGGGTGCGGTGGGCGCGTTGATCATGCTGCTGTTGGGCGCAGACATCCCCACGTTTTATCTTCTCGCTGCAAGCCTTGTGGTTGCCGCTGCCGGGCTGGTAGTGGGAATAGCGCAAGTGCGGCCCAATTTTCACGCCCGCCAGGCGATCGAACGTGCAATTCGAATGGCGCTGGCGTCGGCGGCGTTGATTTCTATTTTTACGACCTTCGGGATTCTGTTCTCGATCATTTCCGAGGCCATTCGCTTCTTCCAGATGCATAGCTTCTGGGAGTTCATAACCGGCACGACCTGGAGCCCGGGCGACAGCTTCCTGGCAGCAGCCGGGCGCGGCGACGGTGGTGGTGCTCAGTTTGGTTCTGTACCGCTGTTTGCCGGTACCTTCATGATTACCGCTATCGCCATGCTGGTGGCGGTCCCCGTGGGGTTGCTCTCGGCGATTTACATGTCCGAGTATGCACCACAGAGAGTACGCACCGTGGCGAAGCCGGTTCTCGAGATACTGGCCGGTATTCCGACCGTCGTGTATGGCTTCTTTGCGGCCATTACCGTGGCGCCCATTATCGTCAACATTGCCGGCTTTTTCGGCCTGGATGCTTCCTATAACAATGCGCTGGCGCCCGGCATCGTCATGGGCATCATGATCATTCCGTTCATTTCCTCGCTTTCCGATGACGTGATCAATTCGGTCCCCGATACCATGCGCCAGGGATCGCTGGCGCTGGGCATGACAAAGGGTGAAACCATTCGCGACGTGGTGATCCCGGCGGCGTTACCCGGGATCATTTCCGCTTCGCTTCTGGGTGTTTCTCGCGCCATGGGGGAAACCATGATCGTGGTGATGGCGGCGGGTATGCGTCCCAACCTGACCGCCAACCCTCTGGAAGACATGACCACCGTGACCGTGCGCATCGTGGCAGCGCTGACCGGGGATCAGGAGTTTGAAAGCGCTGAAACCCTGTCTGCTTTTGCACTTGGCCTGGTGCTGTTTGCCGTCACGCTGACGCTCAACCTGGTCTCGGTGCTGATGATCCGCCGCTTCCGTGAAAAATACCGCGTGAACAACCTGTAACGCCGAGGAACTGATTCGATGAGCCACTCTTTTGATGACATCAGCCAGCAGCTCAAGCGGCGTCACCGCAAGTCCGCTCGTTTAAAGTGGATTTCCATGGGCGCACTTGGCCTGGCAGGCCTATTTCTGCTGCTGTTTTTCACCGATATGCTCAATAAAGGCCTGCCCGCCTTTCAGCAAGCGTATGTCAACACGGAAATAAACTACACCGAGGAGGCGGCCAGCGACGCACGCCAGGCCATCGCGGACGACCTGGTGCCGCTCGTCAGTCGTACCGAGATTCGAAGCATCCCGCTGCAAATGCGTAATAACGAAGATTTGCTAGGTACGTCCGAGCAGCGGTGGCTGTTGGTCAACGGCGAGGTCGACCAGTACCTCAAGGGAAATCGTAATAGTCTGAGCGAAGAAGAACGCGCGGCCATTGATGAACGTGTCGAGTCGGGACAGGTGGAGCTGGCCTTCAACCGCACCTTCTTTACCGAAGGGGACTCCAAGACCTCCGAGAGCGCCGGTATATTGGCAGCCGTCGTAGGTACCGTCATGACCATGATCGTTACCCTGGCGATTTCTTTCCCGATTGGCGTGATGACGGCGGTGTATCTGGAAGAGTTCGCGCCGGACAACCGGATTACCCAGGCGATTGAAATCAACATCAATAACCTGGCCGCGATTCCCTCGATCTTGTTTGGTTTGTTGGGGTTGGCGATTTTCATCAACTTCTTTGGCGTGCCACGGTCTTCTCCGCTGGCGGGTGGTATGACCTTGGCTCTGATGACATTGCCGGTCATCATTATCTCGACGCGTGCGGCGCTGCGTAGCGTACCGGATTCGATTCGGCATGCGGCGTTTGGCGTGGGCTGTTCGCGCTGGCAGGTGGTGCGCGATCACGTATTGCCACTGGCAATGCCGGGTATCATGACCGGTTCGATCATTGGTCTGGCGCAAGCCATGGGGGAGACGGCGCCGTTGATCATCGTGGGAATGGTGGCGTTTATCCCCGATGTGGGCGCCTCCTTTACTGAGGCAGCTACCGTGATGCCCGCGCAAATCTTTACCTGGGCCGGTGAGCCTGAGCCCGCGTTCGTGGAAAAAACCGCCGGGGGTATTCTGGTTCTTCTGGCAGTGCTCATCTCCCTCAACGCCTTCGCCGTGTTACTGCGCAAGAAATTTGAGCGTCGCTGGTAATCCAGCACGTTAAAAAGGATATCGTTATGAATAGCCAAGCACCCGTAATGTCTGAGCAAGATACGCCAAGCGTTGGTCAGCCCTATACGCGCAACGATCAAGCGTGCCATGACCTGAGTATCCGTGTCCGCGACCTGAACCTCTGGTACGGCAAGAACCAGGCGCTAAAAAACCTCAATATCGACCTGTTCCAGAAAAACGTGACGGCCCTTATCGGGCCTTCCGGCTGCGGCAAGTCCACGTTCCTGCGCTGCCTGAACCGTATGAACGACCTGATTCCCAGCGTGCGCACCGAAGGGCTGGTGGAAATGGATGGCCACGATGTCAACGCGTCCAAAATGGACGAAGTGGCACTGCGTCGGCGCGTGGGGATGGTATTTCAGAAGCCCAACCCGTTTCCCAAGTCGATCTTTGAAAACGTGGCCTACGCGCCGCGCATGCACGATATGGTCAGCCGTAAAGCCGAACAGGACGAGCTGGTTGAAAAAGCGCTGCGTGATGCAGGCCTCTGGGAAGAGGTGAAAGACAAGCTTCAGGAGCCGGGCACGTCGCTCTCCGGTGGTCAGCAGCAGCGGTTGTGCATTGCCCGGGCAATTGCCGTGCAGCCCGACGTCATCTTGATGGATGAGCCGACATCGGCCCTTGACCCGATTTCCACGGCGACCATCGAGGACCTGATGGACCGCCTGAAAGAGAAATTCACCATCGTGACGGTCACGCACAATATGCAGCAGGCGGCGCGAGTGGCTGACTACACGGCGTTTTTCCATCTGGGGGAAATCATCGAGTACAACGACACCAAGGTAATGTTCTCAACTCCCGCCAAGAAAAAAACCGAAGATTATATCTCCGGACGCTATGGCTAAGTAACACTCATTTCTCAGGCCCACCGCCACTGCGGTGGGCCTGTTAAAGGGTGTGTTTTTTTAACACTATATATATGATTTTCCGTATATGAGTATTATGCTTTTATGCGGCAAATAGCTTAGGAGGCCTCCATGGCACTACGTATCGGTATCAACGGGTTCGGCCGCATTGGCCGACTCACGCTGCGAAGTCTGTGGCTACGGGTAGAAGCGGGTGAAGTGGAACTGGCCCACATTAACGACCCAGGCGGTGATGCAGCGACCTTCGCCCACCTGCTCGAGTTTGATTCCGTGCATGGCCACTGGTCACCGGGCGCAGGGATATCCGCTAACCAGGAGGCCATCGTGATCGACGGCGATGCGATCGCATTCAGCGCCAACAAGCAGATCATGGAGAGCGACTGGTCAGGCTGCGAGGTGGTCATAGAGTGTTCGGGCGTGATGAAAAATACCGCTCAGCTTCAGCCGTATTTTGATCAGGATGTTGCCCGGGTGGTGGTGAGTGCGCCTCTGAAAGACGAAGATGCCTTGAACGTGGTTGTCGGCGTCAATGACCATCTCTTTGATCCCATTCAGCACAAGGTTGTCACTGCCGCCAGTTGTACCACCAACTGCCTGGCACCGGTGGTAAAGGTTATCCAGGAAAGCTTCGGAATCCGCCATGGCTCCATGACCACGGTGCACGACATCACCAATACACAGACGATTCTGGATGCCCCGCACAAGGACCTGCGGCGTGCCCGCGCATGCGGTATGAGCTTGATTCCCACCACGACCGGTTCTGCTAAAGCCATTACGGCGATCTTTCCTGAGCTGGAAGGCAAACTTAATGGCCATGCCGTGCGCGTGCCGTTGGTCAACGCGTCCCTCACCGATATGGTCTTCGAGCTGGAGCGCGAGGTCACCGTCGAGGAAGTCAATCAGGCATTGAAGCATGCCGCTGAAGGCCCGCTTGTCGGCATTCTGGGCTACGAAGAACGCCCGCTGGTGTCGATCGATTACCGCACTGACCCGCGCAGCTCGATTATCGATGCGCTTTCCACCATGGTGATCAACGGTACACAGCTCAAACTCTACGCCTGGTACGATAACGAGTGGGGCTATGCCAACCGTACCGCCGAGCTGGCCCTGAAGGTAGGTGGCGAGCAGGTGGAACGTGGCTGAATCTGCGTTGTTGAAGATGCGGGCCCGTGTAAAGGCACTGCCGTTTGAAGTGCGCCAGTACATGCTGATAACGGGCAATTACTGGGCCTTCACGATTACCGATGGCGCGCTGCGCATGCTGGTGGTGATGCACTTCCACCAGCTGGGCTACTCGCCGTTGGAAATTGCCATGCTGTTTCTGTTCTATGAAGCCTTTGGCGTAGTGACGAATCTGGTCGGCGGTTGGCTGGGCGCGCGCCTGGGCCTCAATCGCACCATGAATGTCGGGCTTGGGCTACAGATTATTGCGCTCGCCATGTTGATGGTGCCTGCAAGCTTGCTGACCGTCGCCTGGGTCATGGCGGCTCAGGCGCTTTCCGGGATCGCCAAAGACCTCAACAAGATGAGCGCCAAAAGTGCTGTGAAAGTGCTGGTGCCTAAAGAGAGTGCCAACGCCAATAGCTCGCTTTATCGCTGGGTCGCCATGCTGACCGGCTCTAAGAATGCCCTGAAAGGTTTGGGCTTTTTCGTCGGCGGGCTGCTGCTGACGTTGATTGGCTTTCGCGGTGCCGTGGTGGCCATGGCCGTCATGTTGGGCGTGGTGCTGCTGCTCTCCCTATGGCGCTTGAGGGCTGATCTGGGGCGGCAAAAGGTAAAACCCAAGTTTTCCGAAATCTTCTCGAAATCACGTGCCATCAACGTGCTGTCAGCGGCGCGGTTCTGTCTGTTCGCATCGCGGGATGTGTGGTTTGTGGTGGCGCTACCGGTGTTTTTATATGACCAGCATGGCTGGACCCACTGGACAGTGGGCGGCTTGCTGGCGGTATGGATTATTGGTTACGGCGGTGTGCAAACCCAGGCACCCAAGCTCACGCGGCTGATCAAGGGCGATGCGCGCGCCCTTACCGCAGGCTGGGCAGCGGCACTGGCAGTGCTTGCCATTGTGTTGGCCATGCTGCCCCTGGCGCAGGTCGGTTGGCTGGTCGTTGGCTTACTGGCGTTTGGCGTGCTGTTTGCGATCAACTCCAGTTGGCACAGCTATCTGATTGTGCATTACGCACGTGCCGACGGCGTTTCCATGGACGTCGGTTTTTACTATATGGCCAACGCTATGGGGCGCTTGGTGGGAACGCTGCTATCCGGCTGGCTGTATATGGCCTATGGACTGAGTGCCTGCCTCTGGGTCGCCGCTGCGCTGGTGGCTTCCAGCGCTTTGATGGCGTTGGCGTTGCCTAAAACAGTCGCATGATCCGTTTGTCGGTATGTTTTTAGCACTGTTGTGCATTCTTGTGCCGCGATTACAGGGATGAGCTGTCTATAAAAGGTTGGCGTAATTTACACCTTTTGATTGTTGCGAACTTGATGGTTTTCTTATATACGCTATATTTCTCATTAAGATTAATTGACCGAGAATTTATATGACAAAACGTTCTTTTTCGCCGCAATCACTCCTTGCCCAAGGCGGTAGCCATCCTGAGTTTGAACATGGAGTAATCATCCCACCGGTATATACATCAACGACCTATTTGCGTGATGAAGATAATCAATACCGCAGTGGGCATGTTTACTCCCGAGCCGACAACCCAACTTACCGACCTGCAGAAAGACTTTTGGCAGAGTTGGAAAATGCTGTTGATGCCCGTTTATTTTCCTCTGGTATGGCGGCTGCAACGACCGTTTTTCAATCATTAAGGCCCGGTGATTCCGTCATTGCTCCTAAAGTGATGTATTGGTCTTTGCGGAAATGGCTGCAGACCTTTGGTGTGGATGCCGGGTTGAACGTTCGTTTTGTGGATACCACAAACTTGGACGAATTACGTGTCGCCATTGATGAAAAAACACCCACTCTTATTTGGTTGGAAACACCAGGTAACCCGCTTTGGACAATTACTGATATTGCAGCAGTAGCCAATTTAGCTAAAGCATGCGGTGCCATGCTAGCAGTCGACTCTACTGTTGCTACGCCGTTGCTGACAAAACCATTAAACCTTGGCGCTGATATTGTTATGCATTCGGCCACCAAATACCTTAACGGCCACTCTGATGTTATTTCCGGCGTATTGGCTGCACGTGAGGACAATGCCTTCTGGCAACGTCTGGTTGCCGTTCGTGCGCAATCGGGGGTGGTTCCAGGACCACAAGACGCTGCACAGTTACTACGGGGAATGCGAACCTTGTTTTTAAGGGTGCGAGAAAGCTGTCAAAGTGCGCTATATATTGCTGAACAGTTAGAGAAGCATCCGCAGGTCATTGAAGTATTATATCCAGGCCTTAAAAGCTTTTCCGGTCACAATTTGGCTAAAAAGCAAATGAGGAATGGTTTCGGCGGTATGTTGTCTATTCGTATGGCTGGGGGAGAAAAAGCGGCTATAGCCGTTGCCGCTAAAACTCAGCTTTGGTGTCGTGCTACCTCATTAGGCGGTGTAGAAAGTTTGATTGAGCACCGTGCAAGTATAGAAGGTCCTGACACACCGGTTCCGCTGGACTTACTGCGCTTATCGGTCGGTATTGAGAACGCTGATGATCTGCTGACCGATTTGCAGCAAGCCATCGACAGCGCTCACGCTTAAATTTGGCGCCAGCGGGTCAATAACCTCAGCCATGGTATGCGGTAACGATGAAAGCAAACGCTCCCAGGCCTTTGCCTTTGCTACCGAGCCGGGGAGAACGGTGAACTGGTGCGGGTTGAACCCATAAATACCAAGTAGTGAGCTATAGCGTTTGCTGCCGATTAATGAGCGTCTGCCAGATAATGATGGCGCGTCTTATTGGCGATTCTTACCAGGGCCAGCATCAACGGCACTTCGACCAATACACCGACGACCGTTGCCAGTGCCGCGCCTGACTGCATGCCAAACAGCGCAATGGCGGCCGCGACCGCGAGTTCAAAAAAGTTGCTGGCGCCAATCATCGCGCCGGGAGCGGCAATGTTGTGGGGGACACGCCAGGCTTTCGCCCAACCGTAGGCGATAAAGAAGATCAGGAAGGTCTGAATAATCAGCGGAATGGCAATGAGCACAATATGCAGCGGATTGTTCAGAATCACCTCGCCCTGGAAGGCAAACAGCAGCACCAGGGTAATGATCAAGCCAATCGGGGTGATCGGGCCAACGCGCTTCATGAAGACATTGTCGTACCACTCGGCACCGTGTTTTTTAATCAAGCTCTGCCTCGTGATGTAGCCTGCTGCCAGGGGAATCACGATATACAGCACGACCGATAGGGCGACGGTGTTCCAGGGCACCTGAATATTGGAGACCCCCAGCAGGAAGACCACGATGGGGGCAAACGCGAACAGCATGATCAGGTCGTTGAGAGCTACCTGCACCAGGGTATAAGCCGCGTCCCCTCGGGTAAGGTAGCTCCATACAAACACCATGGCGGTACACGGTGCGGCGCCCAGCAGAATGGCACCCGCCAGATACTGGCTGGCCAGCGCTTCAGGGATAAATGGCTGAAAGATCACCATGAAAAACAGCCACGCAATGGCAAACATGGAGAAGGGCTTGATCAGCCAATTGACGGCCGTGGTGATGGTTAGCCCTTTGGGTTGGCGACGAACTCCGGCGATGGCGGTGAAGTCAATTTGTGCCATCATGGGGAAAATCATGGCCCAGATTAATACCGCGATAGGGATGGAGACCTGTGCTACCTCAAGGCGTGAAAGCGCTTCCGGTATCACCGGGGCGAGCTGCCCGAGCAAGATGCCTGCCACAATGGCAAGAGCGACCCATACCGAGAGAAAGCGCTCGAATAAACCCATGCCCTCGGTGGTGGAGGGAGATGACGTATCCTGCTTCATTGACATGAAAAGCTCCTGATCAAATGGCCCGCTTGTTAACCCGCTTGGAGAGTTCTTCGGCGCTTTCCTTGCGCTCTGAATAACGGTCGGTGAGCAGCGCACTGCGGTCCCGCACGAGTAGCGTAAACTTCACCAGTTCTTCCATGACATCCACGATACGGTCGTAGAAAGGGGAGGCTTTCATACGGTCGTTATCATCAAACTCCATGAAGGCTTTGGGCACTGATGACTGGTTGGGGATCGTCAGCATGCGCATCCAGCGGCCCAGAATACGCAGCTGGTTGACGGTGTTGAAGGACTGCGAGCCGCCGCATACCTGCATTACCGCCAATGTCTTGCCCTGGGTCGGACGCACGCCACCCAATGCAAGCGGGATCCAGTCAATCTGCGCTTTCATGATGCCGGTCATCGCGCCGTGGCGTTCGGGAGAGCACCACACCATGCCTTCTGACCATTGGGCCAGATGGCGCAGCTCTTCAACTTTGAAGTGGCTGGCGTCCTCGGTATCCGGCAGCGGCAATCCTCTGGGGTCAAAAATTCTTGTTTCAGCGCCCAGGGCGTCGAGCAGGCGAGCGGCTTCCTCCGTTGCCAAACGGCTAAACGAACGTTCACGGAGGGAGCCATAAAGCAGCAGAATCTTGGGTGCTTGGGTATTACCTGCCGTTAGACCCAGGCCCTCGAGGTTGGGTACTTCAAAGAGGTTCGCGTCCAAGTTGGGTAAATCGTCCAGCGGGGTCATGTGAGCGGCTTCCTTATCGATGTCGCGTCGAAACGCACTCCCTTTATGATATATGTTTTTCCGTATATTTCTACCGGCCTCGCTACCGCTGCAACAATGTCGTCATGATTGCTGCGTAATGTGTTGCTAAATCACTAGATAAGAGGTCGTTTATTTATGTCAAAGCGTCGCGTGCTATTCCTGTGTAACGCCAATTCGGCACGTTCGCTAATGGGCGAAGTGCTGCTTCGTCATATGGCCGGTGACCGCTTTGATGCGTTCAGCGCGGGCACTGAGCCGGATGAACCCCATGCACTGACGCTTGAAGCGCTCGCCAAGCAGGGGCTTTCCATTGAAGGGCTGCACAGCAAGTCATTGGATGAGTTTGAAAACGAAAGCTTTGATTACGTCATTGTGCTGTGTGACAAAGCCCAGCAGGCTTGCCGTGAATGGCAAGGGGCGGCGGGTGAAAAGCTGTTTTGGGATATTCGCGACCCGCGTTTGATTAGCAAGCTGGACGCTTACGAACAGGCACTTCAAGAGATTCGGCGCCGTATGCAGCTATGGCTCTTGCTACCCGAGTCCCAAAAACAACTGTGAATGAGGCGGGTCGTGATGAAGCTTGTTAATCACCTAAGCGTCAAAATGAGCTGGATGCTGGTTTTGGCGGCGTTTAGCGGTTTGATTCTCCTTATCGGAGCACTTGGATTATTTGCCAACCAGTTTGGGCGGGATGCCTTCACGTCAGTACATCAGCGCGATATGGCACAAATCAGTGAGCTCAACAGCGCTTATAGTGAGTTGCTGCGTGCTCGTATCCAGATGAATCGTGCCGCGGAGCTCATTCGAACCCCGTCTTTTGATCGTCCCGAGCCGTTGCTGGAAGAGGCACACCAGTTGCTTGAATCGGCGAAAGCGCATTTTTCACAATTTACATCGAGTCATATTGCGCCGAGCCAACAGCCCCTGGTTGATCAGTTAACAAATGATTTTCAATCCTTTGTTAACAACAATCTCAGCCTGCAAATGATGATGCTTGATGAGCGTGATGTGTCCGGCTTTCTGTCGGGTGAGTCGCGGGTGGATGAGAGCAGTCAGCATTTTGTAGAAAGTGTCGAAGCTTTTTTCGAAGCATCCGCTCAACGGGGTAATGGATTGTTGGCACGCTTCGATCAAGTGTCTTCATTGCTCTTCTGGGGCGTGGTAGCGGTACTCATCGCGGCGCTGGTAGTCGTGGGCTTTGTCGTTTGGGGCGTGCGCAGGAACGTGCTTGGTCCTTTAAAAAATATCAGAGGGCACTTCCAGCGCATTGCCAAGGGTGACCTGTCTGCTCCAGTAAACGCGCATTCGAACAATGAGATTGGTCAACTGTTCAGCGAGCTTGCCAGCATGCAGGACTCACTGACAGCGACGGTCAACCGCCTTGCCGCCAGCAGTCAGCAGGTATATAGCAACAGCCAGGAGATGACAGAACAGAATGAACGATTGACCAGCCAAACGGATACGCAAGTCTCTGCATTGCAGCAAATTGCGGCGAGTCTGGAGCAGCTAACCGCGACGGTTAATCAAAACGCGGAAAACGCTGACCATGTCAGTCAGTCGACAACAGATGTCTCCCAGAAAGCAAAAGAGGGTGACGAAGTCATTTCCCAGCTTGTCGCGACGATGGAAGCCATCAATGCTCACTCCGAAGAGATTCAAAGCATCATCAAGATGATAGAAAGCATTGCTTTTCAGACCAACATCCTGGCGCTGAATGCCTCCGTAGAAGCGGCGCGTGCCGGTGAGCACGGGCGCGGGTTCGCGGTGGTTGCCAGTGAGGTGCGTGCCTTGGCAACGCGTAGTGCTAATGCGGCCAGTGAGATCAGAACACGTATCGAGGCATCAAGTAATAGTGTTCAGCAAGGTAGCGTACTATCCCAACAGGCCGGTGAGCGAACACGCGCTATCATGCATGCCGCCAGCTACGTAGATGGGTTAATGACGCAAATAGCGCATGCGTCCGAGGAGCAGCGGCGAGGGATTGAAGAAGTCAATCAAGCGGTTGGGGATATCGAAACCACCACGCAAGATACCATGCGACTGGTCAATAAAGCGGCTCAGTATTCATCAGAGCTGTCAGAAGAAGCGTCGCAAATGCGCGAATACGCCGGCCAGTTCAAGGTGACCGGCGAGATAGTGACGTCGGATGTGGAAAAAGAGACGCCAATGCCTCATCCACAAGAGGAAGATTCGAGGGCGCTTAGCGATTCATCAAGTGGCCGGGATCGGGTTCCGTCACACGAAGTGTTGGCGCTGAACTAGGAGACTGGGGTCCCCAGCGCAGCGAAATTCCCATGCGCTGGGGGCTTGCGGGCAGTTAATCCATCAACTCGACCGCGACGGCTGTGGCTTCGCCGCCGCCGATGCACAGGCTTGCAATACCGCGCTTGCCGCCTTTGGTGCGCAGCGCGTGGATTAGCGTCGCGATAATGCGTGAGCCGGTAGAGCCGATCGGGTGGCCCTGGGCGCAGGCGCCGCCAAAGACGTTGACCTTGTCGTGGGGGAGGCCCAGGTCATCCATCGCCATCAGCGTCACCACGGCAAAGGCCTCGTTGATTTCAAATAGATCAACGTCCTCAACGCGCCAATCCAGCTTTTTCATCAACTTTTCAATCGCCCCCACCGGGGCAATTGTGAACTCGCTCGGGTGGCGTGAGTGGGTGGTGTGTCCCAGCATGCGTGCCAGCGGTTTAAGGCCGTGCTGATCTGCCGCTGCCTGACTCGCCAGGATAAGTGCCGACGCGCCGTCCGATATCGAACTTGAGTTGGCAGCAGTAATGGTGCCCTCTTTGGCAAAGGCAGGGCGCAACTGGCGGATTTTATCCAGTTTGGCCTGAAAGGGCTGCTCGTCATGTTCAACCAGGGCCTCGCCATGGCGCGAGCTGACGGTGACGGCGGCCATTTCGGCATCTAAGTGTCCCGCATTGGTAGCCGCCATGGCGCGCTCGAGGGAGGCGATGGCAAAATCGTCAAGCCGCTCGCGGGTGTAGCCACGCTGAGACGCGACATCCTGGGCGAAGACACCCATCAGCTTGCCGGTCTCTGCATCTTCCAGGCCATCCAGGAACATGTGATCTTTCAGCTCTCCGTGGCCTAACCGATAACCGCTGCGCGCCTTGGTGAGCACATGGGGAGCGTTGGACATGGACTCCATGCCGCCAGCGAGGATGACATCGCCGCTGTCTGCCTTGATCAGGTCGTGGGCCAGCATGGCGGCTTTCATTCCCGAGCCACACAGCTTGTTAATAGTGGTGGCGCCGTTGGCATCGGGGATACCTGCCTGGCGCATGGCTTGTCGCGCCGGGCCCTGTTTAACGCCAGCGGGCAGTACACAGCCCATGATGCCTTCTTCGATTGTCGCGGGGTCGATACCGGCACGCTCAATCGCGGCGCGGATGGCAATCGCACCCAGCTCGGGAGCACTCATGCTCGACAGGCTGCCCATCATGCCGCCCATCGGGGTGCGTGTTGCCGACAGAAACACGATGTCTTTAGCGTTACTCATGGTGTTCTCCATTAAGGTTATTGTGATTATCTCGCTGAGAGGTGCGCTATGCGTTGACCCGTTGCCGGTGCTGTGGTCTTCTCCGAGGTAACCAAGCAAGCGCTAGTGTGAACGACATGAATGTAATGAATGCATCTCCTCGTCGCAAGGAATTAACACGCCTCGCGGCTCAGCTATTTGTCCAGGAAGGCTTCGACCGTACCACGGTGCGCATGCTGGCGCAGGAAATGGGGATCAAGTCCGGTAGCCTGTTCCACCATTTTAAAGATAAACAGGAAATCCTGGCGGCTGTGATTGAAGAAGGCACTCACAATGCGCTGTTGATTGCGCGTCGGGCGCTCGATGACTGCGAAGATGACCCCGAAGCGCGTCTGCGTGCGATGGCGCGAGCACACCTCGAAACACTGTTTACCGATCGCAATGCCCACGTGGTCGCACTGTTTGAATGGCGAAGGCTAGCGCCTGCGGCAAGTGCCCATCTGAGCCATCTTCGCGATGCGTACGAAGCGCTGTGGGTGGCGGTGATCGATGATGCCTTGGCAGCAGGGCTGATTCACGGGGATCGCTTCCTTGTCTCCCGCTTTGTACTGGGCGCGTTAAACTGGACGGTACGCTGGTACGACCCGGATGGCCCCAGAACACCGGATGACCTGGCCGATGAACTGGTCGCGATGATCATGGCCCGTCAGAGTGAACAGGGTGATTCCCTGGCCGCTCACGACTAACGTATAACCAGTAAATGCTTCGACTCGCTTGCGCTTCTTCGTGTTTGCTTTTAGCGTGGTTTTATTCAAAGGGTTCCGTTAACGTAAACTGATAATAACAATGTCGGCACCTGCGTAACCCGATGCTCACTACCAACAATACCCAAGAGAGCCATCATGACTGCGACATCACGCCCCAATTACTCGGATTACCTTGATTCGTTTTCCATCGGAGACGTCATCGCCAAACTTGACGATCATCAGGATGGTTATTTAAACGCCTTTGAGGCGTGTTGTGGGCGTCATGTCCGTGCTGGCAGGGGCGAGGTGTTGGCTCTGGTGCAGGAGGATCTGGAAGGCGCCACGCACACGCTTAGCTATAAAGAGCTCGATCAGCAGAGCGCCAAGCTGGCGGGCTGGTTTCAATCTCAAGGACTCGGCGAGGGGGATCGCATTGCGTGTATGCTCCCCCGTTCGCTGGCGCTTCTGGTAGCCGTGGTGGCGACCTGGCGTATTGGCGCGGTCTACCAGCCGCTATTCACTGCCTTTGGCCCAGATGCAGTGGATTATCGGTTGGGGCGGGCTGACTCCAGACTCGTCATTACCGATCATGCGAACCGCTACAAGTTTGATGGCTTGGGCCAGTGCCCACCCGTACTGGCCGTCGGTGGGCCGACTCGGGAGCACCCCGACGACCATGATTGGCAAACGGCGTTGACGCATACGTCAATGAGCGGCGAGCCGCCCCGCCTGTCCGCGGAGAAACCTTTCCTGCAGATGTTTACTTCCGGGACGGTGGGCAAGCCAAAGGGCGTTGCCGTGCCGCTTTCCGGTATGACGGCATTTGCTCTCTACATGGAGTTGGCGGTCGACCTTCGCGCGGAGGATCGCTTCTGGAACATGGCCGACCCCGGCTGGGCGTACGGGCTTTACTATGCGATTGCAGGCCCATTGCTTCTGGGGGTCACGACCCACTTCTGCGAAGCAGGGTTCAGTGCCGAAGGGGCGCTTGAGTTCATGAAGCGCCACCGCATTACCAACTTCGCCGCAGCACCAACGGCCTATCGGCTGATGAAGGCGTCAGGCCTTTTCGACGACGCCCATCAAACGCTTGAGTTACGTGCCGCCAGTTCGGCAGGCGAACCGCTCAATACCGAAGTAGTGTCATGGGTGGAGACGTCATTGGGCTGTTCGGTGATGGACCACTATGGACAAACCGAAACCGGGATGACGTGCAATAACCACCATGCCCTGAATCACCCCAAGCATGTCGGTGGCATGGGGGTGCCCATGCCAGGGTACCGGCTGGCGATTCTGGACGCCGAGTATAACGAGCTCCCGCCTGGCGAGCCCGGTGTTCTGGCCGTGGATATCGAGCAGTCCCCCGCGCACTTTTTTCAGGGCTACACCTGGCAGGAAAAAGATCCTTTCGTGCAGGGGTATTACCTGACGGGCGATGTGGTGATTCGCAACGAAGACGGGTCGTTTCAGTTTGCTGGCCGTGATGACGATATCATCACGACATCCGGTTACCGGGTGGGCCCGACCGATGTCGAAAACAGCGTCATGGCACACCCTGCTGTGGCGGAGTCGGCCGCGGTTGGCCAGCCGGATGAGATTCGGGGCGAAGTGATCAAGTCGTACATTGTGTTGCGTGATGGCTACGAGGCAAGCGAAGCCCTGGCGGATGAAATTCGTCAGCAGGTGCGAGACCGTTTGTCGGCCCACGCATTTCCCCGGGTCATCGAATTTGTCGACGAACTGCCCAAGACACCGAGCGGCAAAATTCAGCGCTTCAAATTGCGCGCTCAAGCAGCAGAAGACGTCAACTTGAGCCAATAACGACTTTCATGACAGGGAAACACGACCATGCAGGTGAAGGATCATACGTTTTTAATCACCGGCGCTGCTTCAGGCTTAGGCGCTGCGACAGCAGAACGCTTAGTGGCTGCCGGTGCTCGTGTCGTCTTGTGCGACCTCAGCGACAGTGTCCAGTCCCATGCAGAGCAGTTGGGGGAAGACGCGCGTGCATGCCTGGCAGATATCACGTCCCAAGAGCAGATGCAGCAGGCAGTCGATACCGCCGTCGCATTGGGCGGCGAGCACGGGCTCTCGGGTGTCATTCACTGCGCAGGCGTTGTCAGTGTTGCCAAGCTGGTTGACCGTGAGGGCAACCCCGCTGACCTGGAAAGCTATACCCAAACGATCAATATCAATCTCGTCGGTACCTTCAATGTCATGCGCCTGGCGGCGGCCGCGATGGCCAAAAACACGCCGAATGAGACCGGCGAGCGGGGGGTGATCATCAATACGGCGTCCATAGCGGCATTTGACGGGCAGGTGGGGCAGTGTGCATACAGTGCCTCCAAAGCGGGTGTTGTGGGTATGAGCCTGCCTGCTGCACGGGAGCTTTCGCGTCATGCCGTTCGCGTCATGGCCATTGCCCCCGGCGTGTTCGAAACCCCCATGATGAGCGAAATACCTGACGAAGCCGCCCAGGCGCTGGCCGCTGCCGTTCCTTTCCCTAAACGGTTGGGCAAACCAGAAGAGTTTGCCCAGTTGGCAGAGCAAATTATTACGAACCCGATGTTGAACGGAGAAGTGATCCGGCTGGACGGTGGTATTCGAATGCAGTAAATGTCCTATTCATCCGCTATTAGATAGCCTGTCGGCGTTCTCGTCGACAGGCTTTATTTTTTTGAGGCATGACAGACCCGTTGGGCGACCAAAGTGGTAGCGATTTGGGCGTCTAAATTAAAACGACTGCTTGACTACTGGGTGGGCTCGCGCTAATTTTCAAACACGTGTTTGAAAGCCGTTTTCTTAAGACGTTTGTTGCTTTCAGCCCCCTGTTTTAGGAGAAGTGCCATGCCCAGCTACCAGGCCCCCTTGCGTGACATGCGTTTCGTCATGGACGAAATGTTTGACTACCCCGCCCATTACGCTTCGCTGCCCAACGGTGAAGACGCCTCTCCCGATGTGGTGAGCGCTATTCTGGAAGAGGGCGCACGCTTTGCCCGTGATGTGCTGTTGCCCCTTAACCAGAGCGGCGATGAAGAAGGGTGCCTGTTAGAGGGCGGCGAGGTAAAAGCGCCCAAGGGATTCAAAGAAGCCTATCAACAGTATGTTGAAGGCGGCTGGCCAAGCCTGGCTGCCGACCCCGAGCAGGGTGGTCAGGGCTTGCCGCCCTCGCTTGCCATGATGCTCTCGGAAATGATCTGCGCGACGAACCTGGCGTGGGGCATGTACCCGGGGCTTTCGCATGGTGCGGCCGACGCGCTACGCCATCACGGTACCGAAGAGCAGAAGGCGGCCTATCTCACCAAGCTGGTTGAAGGCGTCTGGACGGGGACCATGTGCCTTACCGAGCCGCACTGCGGCACTGACCTCGGCCTGATCAAGACCCGTGCGGTTCCCGCTTCGGGCGATGCGTACTCGATTACCGGCACCAAGATTTTTATTTCGGCAGGTGAGCATAACCTTGCCGAGAACATCGTGCACCTGGTGCTGGCAAAGCTCCCCGATGCCCCCGAAGGCTCCAAGGGCATTTCACTGTTTGTCGTACCCAAATTCCTGCCGAATGCCGAAGGCAATCCCGGCGAACGCAATGGCGTCACCTGTGGTTCGCTAGAGCACAAGATGGGCATTCACGGTAACGCCACCTGCGTGATGAACTTCGACGGCGCAACCGGCTACCTGGTGGGGCCTCCCAACAAGGGGCTGGCGTGCATGTTTACCATGATGAATGCGGCACGTCTCGGCGTCGGTATCCAGGGGCTGGGGTTGATCGAAGCCAGTTTTCAAAACTCGCTCAGCTACGCCCGCGACCGGCTGCAGATGCGCGGCCGGTCAGGTAAGCAGGCCCCTGAAAAGCCGGCGGATCCGATCATCGTTCATCCCGATGTGCGCCGTATGCTGCTTACCCAGAAAGCCTTCGCTGAAGGTGGACGAATGTTGGTGCTTTATACCGCGCAAATGCTCGATGTGGTGGAGCATGGTGAGCCGGGTGAAGCACGAGATCACGCTGAAACGCTGCTTGGCTTGCTAACACCTATTGTTAAAGCCTTCCTGACCGAAGTTGGTTTTGAAAGCACTAATGAGGGCGTGCAGATCTACGGTGGTCATGGCTTCATTAAAGAGTGGGGCATGGAGCAGTTGGTTCGTGATGCGCGGATTACCCGTCTTTATGAAGGCACGACCGGTATTCAGGCGCTCGACCTGCTGGGCCGTAAAGTGCTCATGAGCCAGGGTGAGTCGTTGAAGGTGTTCACCAAGGAGATTCACAAGTTCTGCAAGGCAGAAGCCGACAATCCTGACCTCAAAGAGTTTGTCGAGCCGCTTTCCAAGCTGAATGCCGAATGGGGCGAGCTGACCATGGGCGTTGGTATGAAGGCCATGCAGGACCGCGAAGAAGTCGGGGCGGCAAGCGTTGATTACCTTATGTATTCCGGCTACGTCACCCTCGCCTACTTATTTGCTCGGGCTGCCAAGCAGGCATCGGCTTCACTAACCGGCGAAGACAAGGCTTTCTATGCCGCGAAGTTGAACACTGCGCGTTTCTATTACCAGCGGTTGTTACCGCGCACCAAGGCGCACGCGCAAATGATCCAGGCGGGTGCGGGCAGCCTGATGGCGATGTCCAGTGAGGACTTTGGTCTGGGGTTTGAAATCTGATTAACGGTTAGCGTGGCCGCAGGCCGCGAACGGGCACTCTCTGGTCAGGCGTTCTGATCGGTGGTTTGCGGCAGGCCTGGTTCTTTGAATCAGACCTGTCGCCTTTTTATTTTTAACACCCACTTGCCAACCCGGCAGTGAAATCGTAAAGTACGCATCCGCTGCCGGGGACGCAGGGCGTTGCCAGCGGTGGTTGAGGTGTAAAACCTTGGTTTGTCAGCAGGTTAGGCAAAGAGTTGGAAGGAAGCGCAAGACGAACATTTCCTTTGCTTCTGCCAATCAGCCGTTGACAAATACTTCGAAGTGCGTAGAATACGCCTTCCTCGCTTAGCAGCGGCCGCGTCATGTTGTTTACGGCCCGCAAGCGAACGCTCTTTAATAATGTGATCAGGTAATTCATGTGGGCGCTTGCCGATGAGGGTGATAAATCACCAAATATCAAGGCAAGCGACTCGTCCAAGGTCTTCGGATCTTGAGAGAACGTTTGAAAACCTTGAGCCAAGTTTG
>NZ_LYXG01000019.1:0-136159 GCF_001663515.1 Halomonas sp. G11 | reverse complement strand
AGCTGACGCCGTTCGTCATCGGCCAACAGCACGACATCGTCCAGCGCCTGCTCCGGCGACTCGACCAGGGCTTCCAACAACCTCACATAGCGACTCGCCAGACGCTCGATGGTGGCCGTTTCGAAGAGCTCCGCCGCATAGGTGAAAGTAGCCTCCACACCGCCGTCTTCTCTTTCCATGGTGTCCAGCGTCAATTCAAATAGCGTTACTCGGGCACCCAGCGAATATTCTTCCACCTCCAGTGCCGGGAGCTGTCGTAGGCCACCGCTGTCATGGCGCTGATGATTGAACATCACCTGGAAAAGAGGATGGTGATCAAGGTGACGCTCGGGCTGCAGACGCTCCACCAGCTGCTCGAACGGCAGATCCTGATAGTCCTGGGCCTCGACAGCAGCATGCTTGGCCCGCTCCAGCACCTCGCCCAGGGTGGCGCGTCCCTCCACTCGGTTGCGCAGCACCTGGGTATTGACGAAGAACCCCACGACCCCCGCCGTCTCTGCCCTATGACGATTGGCGATGGGCACCCCGACACGGATATCTTCTTGGTTGGTGTAGCGGTACAGCAGGGCTTGGAAGCCAGCCAGCAGGATCATGAACAGCGTTGCACCCTGTTCTTGCATCATGTTTCGCAGCCCTTGAACCAGTGACTCCGGCAACGACACCGCGTGACGTGCCGCCCGGTTACTTCCCTGTCGGCGCCTGCCATAGTCCGTCGGAAGTTGCAGCACCGGATGCTCGTTGCCCAGTACTGTCTGCCAGTAGGCCAGTTGACGCTCCTTCTCTCCCGCCTCCATCCAGTAACGCTGCCACAGCGCATAGTCTGCATACTGGATTGGCAGGGCCGCAGCGTGTCGAGACTCTCCCATGACCCGGGCGCGGTATTCTGCGGTGAACTCATCGACGATCAACCGTACCGACCAGCCATCGGACACGATATGGTGCATCACCACCACCAGGAGGTGCTCATCCTTGGCCATGCACAACAGCCCCACGCGCAGCAGTGGGCCACACCGCAGGTCGAACGGCATGTCACACAGCCGGGACGCCGCCTCTTTCGCGGCGGCTTCTCGCTCACCTTCTGCCACCCCGCTCAGGTCCAGTTCCTGGAAAGCAAAGTCACTCTCTGACCGCACGACCTGAACCACCCCACCGGGCCCATCGTCACGAAAGATCGTGCGCAATGCCTCGTGGCGTGACACCAGGGCTTTGAAGCTGTCATGCAGCGCTGTCCGGTCTAGCGCTCCCTTCAGCCTCATCGCGCCAGTGATGTGATACCCACCACTGTCGGGGTCCAGGTGCCAGAGGAACCACTGTCGCCATTGGGCATAGGAAAGTGCGCAGTGCTCCCGTTCCGACCTTGGAACAATCGGCAATTGGGCAAAGTCGATATTTTGCTGTCTCAAGGTTTCAAGAAAGGCGCTTCGCTTGTCCCATGTCAGCTGCGAGAAACGCTCGGCAATCGCTCTTTTGTTTAATTCCATATCAGCTCTCCAGACCATCCAATAGCGCCGCCATTTTCTCGAGCTGTGCGCCTTGCTCCTCTTTTGTGTCATCCAGCCGCGCCCGGATGACCTCGCTCATCAAGACAAGATCGGTATGGTCAAAATGAGTTCTCAGCGGGAGCTTCATATCGAAGCGCTCCTCGATACCAGCCTGCACCTTCAACACAGCCAACGAATGGCCGCCAAGCTCGAAGAAGTTGTCGTGACGCCCGACCCGCTCAACGCCCAGCACGTCGCCCCAGATATCCGCCAGCGCTTCTTCCACTGCGCCCTGAGGCGGCTCGTATTGCGAACCGCTGGCGACTTCCGGCTCGGGTAACGCCTTGCGGTCCACCTTTCCGTTGGGGTTCAGCGGCAACGCTTCCAGCGTCACAACCACTCCCGGCACCATGTAATCCGGCAGGCGCTCGCCAAGCGCTTCGCGCAGGGTCGTCGTGCCGAAATCGGTATTGGCCTGGGGAACGACATACGCCACCAGCCGCACGCCGCTGGGGCCTTCCTGGGCCACGACCAGCGCCTCGCGAACGGACGGCTGGGCCAGTAACTCGGCGTCGATCTCCCCTAGTTCGATACGCAGGCCACGAATCTTCACCTGGTGATCAAGGCGGCCCAGGTACTCGAGCTGCCCATCCTCCCGCCAACGCACCAGATCGCCCGTACGGTAGAGGCGTTCGCCCTTCGCAAATGGGTCGGCGACAAAACGTTCTGAGGTAAGGTCTGGGCGGTGTAAGTAGCCTCGCGCCAAGCCCACGCCACCGAGATAGAGTTCACCTGCGACTCCGGGCGGCGTCTGGTTAAGATCGCCATCCAACACATAGGTACGGATACCGACGATCGGTTGGCCGATCGCCACCTGGTTGCGCCCATCGTCTTGACAGGCCCAGTGAGTGACATCAATGGCCGCTTCGGTGGGGCCATAGAGGTTGTAGAGCGCTGTGTGAGGCAGCCGAGCAAACACTTGGTTCTGCAGTTCAGCCGGTAGCGCCTCACCACTGCACACTAAGCGTGTCAGGCTGGTGCAGGCTTCTACCTCGCCATGGGCCATGAAGGCCTGCAGCATTGAAGGTACGAAGTGCAGCGTGGTGATGTTGTGGGTATGAATCAGCTCAACCAGTTGTACTGGTTCGCGATGAGCTCCTGGCGGCGCCATCACTAGCCGGGCGCCCTGCATCAGCGGCCAGAAGAACTCCCATACAGACACATCAAAGCTGAAGGGCGTTTTCTGCAGCACCGCATCGTCGGCCGTTAGGCCATAGGCCTCCTGCATCCACTGTAGGCGGTTGGTCAACGCGTGATGGCGATTGGCTGCGCCCTTGGGCCGTCCAGTGGAGCCCGAGGTGTAGATCACATAAGCAAGATTTTCGCCGTGCAGGGCCACGTTCGGATTGGTCGGCGCGTGGTGAGTAACATCCAATCGATCCAGCTCAATGACGCTCAACCCATCAGCCACCGGCAACGTATCGCCTAGATGCTGCTGGGTAAGCAGCAACTCGATACCGCTGTCCTCGACCATATAGGCCAGCCGCTCAGCGGGGTAATCCGGATCCAACGGCACGTAGGCGCCGCCCGCTTTGAGGATGCCCAATAGTCCCGCTACCATCTCGATGGATCGCTCCATGGCGATGCCCACTCGGGTTTCGGGTTTTACGCCTAGTCCAATCAGGTAGTGAGCCAACTGGTTGGCGCGGGTATTGAGTTCGGCGTAGCTGAGTGACTGATCTTCGAAGACTACGGCCGTAAACTCAGGTGTTATCTCGACACGGTTTTCGATCAGATGGTGGATCGGGTCGGTCTTGGTATAGCGCTCACCATTGACGCTCCACCCCTCGATTTGCTGCCGCTCCTTAGCACTTAACCAATCGATCTCCCCAACTCGTTGAGTAGCCGAATCGCTCAGTTGCTCAAGCGCTCTAATAAGATGCTGGATCAACATCGAGGTAGTGAAATCGTCTAGCTGAGATCGTGAATAGCTGCAGCGAAGTTCCAATGCTTCCTTATGGAAGACGACCAGCGTTATGGGGTAATTGGTTTGCTCGCGGTTGGCCACCTCGCCGAACACCAATTCGCCCGGCAGGTTCTGATCCAATGCTTCATCCACAGGATAGTTCTCGAATACCAACAAACTATCGAACAGTGATTGACCACCCTGCCCCGCCCAGCGCTGGATGTCATAGAGCGGCGTATGCTCATGCTCGCGACTCGCCAAGTTTTGTTCCTGCAACTGGCGCAACCACTCATCGACACGCAGTGAGGGATTCAGTGAGACAATGACCGGCAAGGTATTGATGAAGGGACCAATCAACTGCTCTGCCGCTGATAGCTCCGCAGGTCGCCCGGCTACGGTCGCTCCAAAACAGATGCTATCTTGCCCTGTATAACGGGCCAGCAGCAGCGCCCAGGCACCTTGCATTAAGGTGTTGAGCGTTACCCGCGCCGTTTTGGCGAAATTCTCCAACTGCTGAGTCGTCTTGCTATCTAGCGACAAGGATATCTCGTTGTATCCAGCTTGCGCTTCATGGGGTCTAGGCATAGCACTGACGAGATGCGTGGGCGCATCAAGATGCTGCAGTTGGTCACACCAGTAAGCTTCACTGGCATCAGCGTCACGGCGCTGAAGCCATTCAATGTAATCACGATAGCGTCCTTCTACAGATGGCAGGGATTCACCGGCGTAGCAGCGCAGAACCTCACCCATCAGTTGCGAGGTACTCCAGCCATCCAGCAGAAGATGGTGACGCGTCCAGATAAAGCAGTGCCGGTTATCGGCGACTTTCACCAGCGCCAAGCGCATCAGCGGCGGCAACGTAAGATCGAATGGTGCCCGCTGCTCCTCGGCCAGCCTCTCAATGGCCGCGGATAGATCCTCTCGTGCGCGCCAATCCGATTCGAACCACGGTAGCTCAATACCTCGCGCTACCCATTGAAGAGGTATTCCAGCATCCTCTACAAAGCCGCTGCGCAATATTTCGTGGCGCTCCAGAACCTGATGCCAGGCGGCCTTGAAGCGTTCGACATCCAGGTTGCTAATCTCCACCTGCAACTGGTTGAGATAAGCCACATCTTGGTCATCATAGAGGCTGTGGAACAGCATGCCCTGTTGCAACGGCGATAGCGGATAGATATCCGCCAGTTGATCGGCGGCAACAGGCAAATCATCCAACTGCGCCTGACTCAGTCTAGCCAACGGGAAGTCCGAAGGTGTTGTGCCACGAACGCCACTAGCACAGTGCTCAATTAATGCCTCTAGTTGCGCTTGGAAGCTTGCTTGCAAGGCATTTATCGCCGCCTCGCTGTGAATCCCACGACTGTAATTCCAGTCGAAGCGCAGTTGGCCATCTTGAACCCAGGCCACCACCTCAATCCAGGTACGGCGCTTGCTTTGCGGCGCGCGAGTCTGCCCTGCATTCTCTTTGGCGAGCCGCCAGGCCCCATCGCCCTGTAGGGAGCGATCCAACTGGCCTAGATAATTGAAGGTGACCTGGGGGTAGGCACCATCGACCAGCGCGGGCTCTTCATTCAAATAGCGCAGCACGCCGTAGCCAAGCCCCTTGTCAGGCACTTGGCGGAGTTGCTCTTTGATGGCTTTTAGGCTCGTAGCAGGCTCCGCATTACCCGGCGTCAGGCGAACCGGGTAGAGCGAGGTGAACCAGCCCACGCTGCGACTGAGATCGACACCGTCGAACAGGTCTTCGCGACCATGGCCTTCCAGCTCGATCAATACACTATCTCGCTCCGCCCACTGGCACAGGGCGCTCGACAGCGCCGTGAGAAGCAGATCGTCCATCTGGGTACGGTAGGCTTTATGCACCGGCCCCAGCAGTTGCGTGGTTGCCTCAGTAGACAAGCTGCCGGCAAATGAGGCGGTATCGGCAACGGTGTTGCTGCCCCGGGGATTCTGTGCCGGTAGGCTAGGCTCTGGCGCTTTAACTAGGTCTTCCCAATAAGGGCGTTGCTCAGCCAACGCCTGCGATTTGGCGTAGTCGGCCAGGGCACTCGCCCACTCAGCTAACGAGGTGGTGGCCGGTGGCAGGTCGGCTGCCTTTCCTGCACTTAACTGCGTGTAGGCCGTTTGCAGGTCATCAAGAATCACGCGCCACGAGACGCCGTCTACCACCAGGTGATGAGCCACTAGCAGTAGGCGCCCACCGTACTCGCCCCCCAGCTCCATCCAGATGGCCCGGAACGGTCGCGTCAAACTCAGGCTGCGCTGCGCAGCATCGGCTGCCTGGGTGATGGCCTGCTCAGGATTCGCTTGGTCACTCAGATCCAGGTGCTCGAAGAGGTCATCGGCTAGCTTGCCATAGGCTTGTTGCCAGCTATCGCCAACGCGCTCAAAGCGCAGCCGCAAGGCGCTATGGTGATCTACCACTGCCTCAATGGCGCGTCGTAGCAGCGCGGCATCTACACCACTGGCCGCTTCCAGCATCAACGACTGATTCCAGTGGTTTGGCTCGGCGAAGTTCTGCTCGAAGAACCAGCGCTGCACCGGCAACAGTGCAAAGGAAGCAACCTTATCAGGCGCAGCCACTTGTTTAGGTGCGGCCGCCGCCAGGGGCGTGGCCATCGCTGCCACGGCGGCCACGGTCTGCCCTTCCATCAACTGCTTGGGCGCTATCTTGTAGCCACGCTTGCGCGAGCGCGCAACGATCTGCAGGCTGAGGATGGAGTCACCACCCAGCTCAAAGAAGTTGTCGTTACGCCCCACCTGCTCGCAGCCGATCACGTCAGCCCAGACCGCTGCCAACGCCTCCTCTGCTTCTCCCTGGGGCGCTTCGAAGGCTTTACCACCATCGGCTTGCACTGGCTCTGGCAACGCCTTGCGATCCAGCTTGCCATTGGCGGTTAGTGGTAAGGCATCCAGCCGTACCAGGGCGCTGGGCACCATATAGTCCGGTACGCGCTCGCCAAGCTGCTCTAGTAACTCGGCGTCATCGACGTCGCTCCCGGCTGCCATCACCACGTAGGCATACAGTTGCGCGCGGCCTTCATTGTCATCCCTTGCGACGACTTCTGCTTCCGAGACCCCAGGGTGGTCGCGCAACAGGGCAGCAATCTCACTCGGCTCCACCCGATAACCGCGAATCTTGACCTGATCATCCACACGGCCAAGGAACTCCAGGCTACCGTCGGCAAGTTGGCGCACCCGGTCACCGCTGCGATAGAGCCGCTCCCCCGAATGGAAGGGGCTGGCAACGAAACATTCCGCCGTTTGCCCCAGCCGGTGCAGATACCCTTGCGCCAACCCTGGCCCGCCTAGGTAGAGCTCACCGGCAACACCCTTCGGCACCGGATTAAACCAAGGATCGAGCACATAGGCCCGAGCATTGGCCAGAGGTGTGCCGATCGGCAGTGTGCTGGCAGCTCGATCGGCCATTTCGGCTTGCTGGGTGAGAATACCTACCGTGGTTTCCGTAGGCCCGTAGTGATTGAGTACACGGCAGGTTGGCTTGAGCTCGTCGAGACGCTCCAGTAGCGCCCAGTCGGTCGCTTCGCCGCCCAGAATCAGGCGCTCATGCGGAAGCACGTCAGCCGGGTTTGCAGCACTCAGCAGTGCACGCAGATGGCTGGGCACTATCTTGAGCACATCCACCTGCTGTTCCCGCATATAAACCGCAAAGGCATCCGGGTCGAAAGCGCACTCGGGGGAAATGAGCTGCAAGGTGCGGCCGGTGCACAAGGCACCAAACAGCACCGTATGTCCCAGATCCGCCGCTACCGTCGACACCATCGCCATGTTGCGGGCACCCTCTGGTAGCGTCAGCGCCTCCAGCACGCCCTGCACGTAATTGGCCAGCGCACCGTGACTTACCGCTACGCCCTTGGGCTTACCCGTGGAGCCAGAGGTATAGATCACATAGGCCGTCTGCTGGGGATGGATAACGGGTGGTTCGTGCTCTACTGCAACTGGAATATCATCGGCAAACGCCAGTTCCATTACCGGAATGTCATCGCTCCAGTCGCAAGCCATACTGCTCAGCATTAAGCGAGCGCCACTGTCAGCCAGTTGATAGGCCAAGCGCTCCGCTGGCAGTTGCGGATCAAGCGGCACGAAAGCCCCGCCCGCTTTGAGTACGGCGAGAATGCCAAGTACGTATTCGCATGAACGCTCGGCGTGAATGGCAACAGGCACCTCGGAACCAACGCCGCATGCGACAAGTGCCTGCATCAGACGCTGAGCACGGGAGTCCAGTTCGGCATAGGTCAAGCGGCTCGCGTCGTCGCTCACCGCCAAATCGTTCGACGATTCACGAACCATCCGCTGCCAAAGGGAAAGCACGGTCGTTTCCTGCCACGAACGGCTCACCACCGGCAAGCCGAGGCCCGCTTCGTTTGAATAGAAGTCACACAAGCGGCATTCTAGAGTACCAACTCCCCACTGAAATTCACTCAGGAATGATTCAAAGCGATATGCCAGCAGGCGAACTGTTTCTTCACTCAACGACTCGGGATCGTACAAGTAATCCAGGCCAATTCCGCTGCCGAGTTTGACGCGAAGTGTCAGGGGATAGTGATTTCCGCTATCGCTGTGAATCGACGAAAACGCCAGTTGTCGCTTGTCCGACTCGAGCAGGATCTCGTCCACCGGGAAGTTCTCGAATACCATGATATTGTCGAACAACCCCTGGCTACCATTACCGGACCAGCGCTGAATTTCATAAAGCGGTGTATGTTCGTGTTCCCTAGACGCCAGATTTCCGGCCTGCAACTCACGCAACCAGTCGCCCAATCGCATGTCCGGCTTCAGTGACGTGATGACCGGCAGGGTATTGATGAACAGTCCCAATATTTCATCGGCACCTTCCAGGTCCGCGGGCCGTCCCGCTACCGTGGAGCCAAACGTGACGGTATGTTGGCCAGTAAAGCGATTCAACAGCAGAGCCCAGGCAGCCTGCAGCAAGGTATTGAGCGTCACGCGCTCGTGACGCGCTACTTCTCGCAGCCGGTCGACATGAAGGCCATCGAGTTCGCTGCGATATATCCCAGGCTCGGTTGTCGAGTCGGTGGAAACGGGCAAGGCATCGACCAGGCGGGTCGGTTCCTCTACCTGTTCAAGACGTTCGCGCCAGAACGCTTCACTGGCCGCGCTGTCGCGCTCCATCAACCACTTGATGTAATCGCGATAGCGGCCCGCTCGCGCGGGCAAGGGAGAACCTTCATAATGCCGAATGACTTCTCCCAGCAATTGAGCGCCACTCCAGCCATCCAGCAACAAGTGATGACTGGTCCAGATCAAGTGGTGGCGCACCTCGTCAACCCTCACCAACGCCACACGCATCAGCGGTGGCTTGGATAGATCCATGGCACGATGTTGCTCGCGAGCCAAGTCATCGAGCGTCGCCGCCTGGTTGTCTCGTCCCCGCCAATCTTCCCCCAACCAGGGTAGCTCGACCTGTCTGGCGACCCACTGCAGCGGCGTGTCGTCCTGACTCAGGAAACCGCTGCGCAGGATGTCGTGACGTGCCACCACCGTCTCCCAGGCCGCCTTGAAGCGAGCGGGATCCAGGCCATCGATATCCACCCGCAACTGGTTGAGGTAGGCGCTGCCATGCACGTCGTACAAGCTATGGAACAGCATGCCCTGCTGCATCGGTGACAGCGGGTAGAGATCGACCAGGTTGTCGAACTTGAGTGGCAGGAGGTCCAAGTGTTGCTGGCTGATGGTCGCCAACGGGAAATCCGAAGGCGTCGCCCCATGCACGCCACCGCTACAGTGATCGACCAGCGCCTCCAGCTCCCGTTGGAAGCGATCGGCCAGGGCCTGCACGGAGGCATGACAATAGCGCGCTTTGCTGAAACGTACGCTCAGCGTGAGTCGGTCGGCATAGACCTGGCCGTTGATCGCCAACTCGTGCTGCTGCGGGGCGTCGCCATCGAAGCAGGCACCGGCACTTTCCCGGGCTGGGGTCCCAAGCGCCGAGTCGTCGAAGCTGGCGTCGAATTGCCCCAAATAGTTGAACACCACCCGAGCCTTGGGCAGGGCATGCAGTGCTTGCTGCTGCCAGGTACTGCCCAGATGCTTGAAGACTCCGTAGCCAAGCCCCTTGTGCGGGGTCTCACGCAAGCCCTCCTTGACGCGCTTCAATGCCTCTCCCAACTCACCATGCGGCGCCAGCGCCACAGGGAACAGGCTGGTGAACCAGCCTACGCTGCGTGACAGGTCGACTCCCTCGAACAGATCCTCGCGACCATGACCTTCCAGGTCGATCAGCATCCGTTCGTGACCGCTCCAATCGCACAACGCCCTGCCCAGGGCCGTCAGCAGGATATCGTTGACCTGGGTGCGGTAGGCCTTCGGTGCCGCCTTGAGCAGCGCCTCGGTATGCTCTTCATCCAACTGCAACTGGATACTGGTTTGCCAGGCGTTGGTATTCTCGCCATGCGGTTCGTCACAGGGTAGCTCGACGGGCAAGCCGGCCAGGCTCTGCCAATGATCCAGTTCAGCGCCATGGGTCTCGGCATAGCCTTGCAAGACCCTCGCCCAATCCAGCAGGCTGCTGCTCTTTTCCGCCAGCTCGATGGTTTGCCCAGTCCGTGCCTGAGAATAGGCCGTCTGCAGATCGTCGAGCAGGATGCGCCACGAGACCCCGTCCACCACCAGGTGATGAATGGCCAGCCAAAGTCGCCAGCTCCCGTCGGCCACCTCGATGGCCAGCGCTCGCAGCAGCGGCCCCTCGGCCAGGTCCAAGCTGCGCTGGGCGTTTTCGCACAGGGCCTCGATCTCTTCGGCATCGCTGGCCTGGCACGCCCACAGTAGTTCCTGTTCCTGGATATCCGCCACTACCGCATAACGCTGCCGCCAGGCACCATCGACATCCTGCCAGTAACGCAGCCGCAGGCTGTCATGATGTCGGACGAGCGCATCCAGCGCCTGCGACAGTGCCGTCGTGTCGAGAGCCTCTCGACTGTGCAGTAGTACCGCCTGGTTCCAGTGATGACGCGCTGGCATCGCCTGGGCAAAGAAGTCGGCCTGGATCGGCAGCAAAGGCACTTCGCCTTCGGCACTGCCGAAGCTCGACGCCGATGTCTCACTCGTCGCCTCAGCCACCGCGGCCAATTCGGCCACGCTCTGGCGCTCGAACAGTTGCCGAGGCGTGATCCGCCAGCCGACCTGGAGAAGACGCGAGACGATCTGCAGGCTGAGAATCGAGTCGCCGCCCAGCTCGAAGAAGTTATCGTGACGCCCGACCCGCTCGATTCCCAACACCCGAGACCAGATCGCCGCCAGCGCCGCTTCCACTTCGCCCTGCGGCGGCTCGTGGGCGTCGCCGCCAGTGAGTTCCGGTTCGGGCAGCGCCTTGCGGTCCGCCTTGCCGTTGGGGTTCAGCGGCAACGCGTCCAGCGCCACCATCACCCCCGGCACCATGTAGTCCGGCAGGCGCTGACCCAGTCGCTCGCGCAGCGCGGGGGGGGCGAGCACGGTGCCTTCCCGTGGCACCACGTAGGCCACCAGCCGCGCGCCACCGGGCCCTTCTTGGGCGACAACCACCGCCTCGCGAGTCTCCGGCTGGGCGAGCAGTTCGGCTTCGATCTCACCTAGCTCGATACGCAGGCCACGGATTTTCACCTGATGATCAAGGCGGCCCAGATACTCGAGCTGGCCATCCTCCCGCCAGCGCACCAGGTCACCGGTGCGGTATAAGCGCTCGCCCTGCGCAAATGGATTAGCGACAAAACGTTCTGCGGTAAGGTCAGGGCGGTGTAGGTAGCCCCGAGCTAAGCCCACGCCACCCAGATAAAGTTCACCCGCGACCCCGGGCGACGCCAAGTTAAGATCGCCATCCAATACGAAGGTATGGATACCAGCGATCGGTTGGCCGATAGCTACGTGGTTGCGCCCGTCGTCTTGGCAAGTCCAGTGGGTAACATCAATGGCCGCTTCAGTGGGGCCGTAGAGGTTGTAGAGTGCTGTGTGAGGCAGGCGGGCAAATACCTGATTCTGCAGCTCCGCAGGCAGCGCTTCACCGCTGCATACCAAGCGTGTCAGGCTGGTGCAGGCTTCTACCTCGCCATGGGCCAGGAAGGCCTGCAGCATTGAAGGTACAAAGTGCAGCGTGGTTATATTGTGGGTACGGATTAGCTCGACCAGTTGGACTGGCTCGCGGTGAACACCTGGTGGCGCCATCACCAGTTGGGCGCCCTGCATCAGCGGCCAGAAGAACTCCCATACCGAGACGTCAAAGCTGAACGGGGTTTTCTGTAGCACCGCATCGTCGGCCGTTAACCCATAGGCCTCCTGCATCCACTGTAGGCGATTAGTCAGTGCATGGTGACGGTTGGCCGCTCCTTTGGGTCGCCCGGTGGAACCCGAGGTGTAAATCACATAGGCGAGATGTTCACCGTGCAGTGCCACCTGTGGGTTGGTTGACGCATGATGCGTGACGTCCAACTGATCCAGCTCGATAACACTTAAGCCATCGGCCAGAGGCAGAGCATCAACCAGATGTCGCTGAGTGAGTAACAGTTCGATGCCGCTGTCTTCGACCATATAGGCCAGCCGGTCGGCGGGGTAATCCGGATCCAGTGGCACATAGGCGCCGCCCGCTTTGAGGATACCCAGCAGCCCCACCACCATCTCGATGGAGCGTTCAACAGCAATGCCCACCCGCGTCTCAGGTTTTACGCCTAGGTCGATAAGGTAGTGGGCCAACTGGTTGGCTCGGGTATTGAGTTCAGTGTAGTTGAGCGACTGCTCTTCAAATACTAGTGCCGTAGCCTCTGGGGTTGCCGCAGCTTGGCGCTCTATCACGTGATGGATGGGCTCGATCGGATTATCGGTTGCTTCGCGGCTTCCCCAATCGCGTAACAATGCTTTTTCTGCATTGTCAGGTAGCTCAATAGAGGAAAGCTGTGTTTCTGGCTTCTCTAATAAGATCCCAAGTACTTTCTGATAGTAACCAATCAGTCGATGGATGGTTTTGTCATCGAAAAGATCCGAATTGAACTCTAGAGCACCAACCACTTGTTCCTGTTCGATGAAAACATCCAGCGACAGCTCAAACTTTGCACTCGTCTGAGGAAGATCAATCAGTTCGACAGACACATCATCTAGCTGAAGCTGGTCCTCATCAGATTTGAACTGGAGACCGAACATAACCTGAAACAGCGGCTGTCGAACGAGATCGCGCTTTTCTTTTCGATGTTCGAGCAAGACTTCCAACGGCATATCAGCATAGTTGAGCGATCCCACTGCATCCTTTTTGACCTGCTGACATACGTCACGCAGCGTCATGGCTGGATTCACGCGTACTCGAAAAGGCAGTGTCGTGATGAAAAAGCCAACGACCTCCTGAAACTCCTCTTGCTGGCGGCCTGACGACGGAACGCCAATCGCGAAGTCTTGCTGTCCACAGTAGCGGGCCAAGACTACTTGCCAGGCCGCGAAGAGTGGCACGAAAGGAGTAAAGCGCTCTTGTTGGCAAAAGGCTTTTAGGGAACTGGCGAGGCTGTTATCCAACACGAAACGCTTTGTGGCTCCCCGAAATTCTTGCTGCTTGGGATAGACACGATCCGTGGTGATTTCCAGCGGCGGGACATCATCCCCTAGGTGTTCATTCCAATACTTAAGTTCCTTGTCAATATCGCCCGCTGCTACTCTCTTGTGTTGCTGCAGAACGTAGTCACCATACTGTACGGGCAAGCTTGGAAGCTGCGCATCTCCGTTTTGGCCCAACGCCTGACGATAGGCTTCACTCAGATCGGATTCGATGATGCGGTTAGACCAGGCATCTGAAATGATGTGATGAAGGCAGACAACCAGAACGTGTCGGCGCTCTTCTATCTTTATCAACCGAGCCACTAGCAACGGTGGCTCACCAAGATCGAAGACATGCTCCGCGACTTTCTCGATCGACCGCGCCAGCCTTTCGTCCTGCTCTGTTGCAGCCAGCTCAGAGAGATCCTGTCTATGCATAGTAAAAGAGACGCCGGGGAGTACGATCTGCTGCGGTACGCCGTTGCACTCAAAGAATCGTGTTCTAAATACGCTATGGCGTTGAATCAGTGCTTGAAAGGCACGCTCTAGCGCCCCTGCGTCCACGTTTCCGGTAAGTTGGTAAGCGCGCGGCTGGTTGTAGGCGGTAAGATCCGGCGAATAACGATGCAGGAACCAAAGCTGCTGCTGAGAGTAAGACAATGGCAATACAGCATCTTCACGAACTGCTTCAGACACTCCTTCTTGCCCTTCCCTGCCATTACCAGGTGCTGCCACATCTTGTGGATGAGCCAATTCCTTCATCGCTAAATCCTCTTCCTGTACCGCGTTACAAATGATGTTACTAGGCAAGTTTGTCTACTCAGTTGCTATCAAGCTCGGCTAGACCGCTCGTGCTGGCCTCAGCACAACGCTCGCGTAGAGCGGCACCCAGCTCAGCGACGGTTGGGTGATCGAATACCACGCCGGGGGCTATCTCGATGCCGAACTGCTTACGGATGCGGGCTACCAGCTTGATCACCAGCAAGGAGTGCCCACCCAACTCGAAGAAGTCGTCATCAACGCCTACCTCATCGCGACCAAGCAGCTCGGCCATGGCTTGACACAGGTTGGCTTCCACGGCATCCCGGGGCTTCACCAGGTTTTTACTTTCCGCTGTTTTTTGGGCCAAAGCTTCCAGCGCAGAGGTGTCTACCTTGCCGTTACCTAGGCGAGGGAAACGCTCAACAGGGATAAATCGAGAAGGACGCATGGACTCAGGCAGTAGCACAGCCAGCTGCTGGCGAAGCTGAGCTTGGCCCTCAACGGACGTTACCTCGGCGTCAGCGATCAGGAACGCTACGAGTTCCTGGGTATCACCGCCCCGCTCCATCAGGCGGACCAGACTCTGCTTAATCCCTGGTTGTGCTTGCAACACGCTTTCGATTTCCGCCGGTTCAATGCGAAAGCCGCGCAGTTTGATCTGATCGTCGGCTCGCCCAATAAGGCGTACGCCCCCCTCGGGCATCACACACGCAAGATCGCCGGTGCGATAGAGCCGTTCACCGGCAATAAAAGGATCTTCGACAAAAGCGGAAGCATCGCTATTGAGATACCCACGCGCCAGTTGGGCGCCGCCCAGATACAGCTCACCCACGGCACCGGTGGGGGTAGCGTGCAAGTTATCTTCAAGCACTCGATAGCAGCAGTTCGGTAGCGACTGGGTTAGCGGCAGCGGGCCTTGAATATCTTGCGACAGCGATACCGGGTGCACCATAACGCCCACCGTGGCTTCTGTAGGGCCATAGTGGTTGTATAGCTGGCACTCGGGCGAGATCCGCGCAATGCTCGAAAGTAAGGTAGGTGAAGCTGCCTCGCCGCCAAGAATCAGTGTTTTCGGCAACCGCGGGGCTTCGCACTCCAGCAGGGCTTCCAGGTGAGACGGCACTATCTTGAGCGCATCGATATCGGCCGCCGACATGAAGCGCGCAAAGTGGTCGCCATCCTGCATATCGTCAGGTGCGGCGATCACCAGGCGAGCACCATTGAACAAGGCACCGAACAGCGCTGTATTACCTAGGTCGGTGGCCAGCGACCCGGTCAATGCCCAGCGCTGGCATGCCGATAGCCCCATGGCCTTTGTGGCACCGGCGACGTAATTGAGCAGTTGGCTATGCTCAATTAGCACGCCTTTTGGCGTGCCGGTGGAGCCAGAGGTATAGAGAAGGTAAGCCACGTCGCTGAGGTCTTGCTCTGGAAACGACAATGCGCTATCCGCTTCTTCCACTTCCTGTGGCAGACCTACAGTGGGGATACCGGGAAGGGCCAGTGCTGCGAGTTCCGCCTCGGCGTTTTCAGCGCCCACCACTAGCGCGGGCTGGGCATCCTCAAGCACCCGCCGTTTACGGTCTACGGGCCACTCTGGATCAAGCGGTAGGTAGGCGGCGCCTACACGCCATACTGCCAATAGCAGCACGACCAAATCGGTGGAACGAGGCAAATTAAGCGCTACATAATCTCCACGCTTGACGCCCTGACCATCCAGCCACCGAGCGATATTATTAACGCGGGCTTCTAGTTGAGCGTAACTCAGCGTACGGCCCTGCTCCTCAATGGCAATGGCATCCGGCGTCGAGGCCGCCCAGGCAGCGATATGGGTAGCTACGCTCCTCTCGCCCACGTCGAGCGCACTGTCCTCAATCGACTCCAACGCCAGCTGTTGTTCAGGGGAAATAAGCGGCACCGAAAATAGTTTTTGCTCGGGGTCGGCTAGGCCCACCTGTAGCAGCGCCTGGTACTGACCCAGCAGACACTCGGCCGCCGCTCGGCTATAGCATGAGGGGTCGGTATAGAGAGTCGCCACCGCGCCGCTCTTACTGCGGCCAATCTGCAAGGCAAGTTCAAACTCTGCCGATGGCCCAGGCAGTTCTCGCAAGCGCCACTGCAAACCTGCCGTATCTAACTCACTCACGCCTTCTGAAAATGCGAACCCCACTACGAGGTGGCGCTTATCAGGCAGAGCATCAATTGACCAATACTCTTGGGCTTGGGTATGCGCTTCTAACTGCTCTGACAAGCGGGCGATCCAGCTAGAGAAGTCGCTATCAGCGACACCTTCAACCAGTAACGGCAGTACCTTGTCGAAGAGCCCGATCGCCCCTTGCATCACCTCGTAGTCCTGGCGGCAGTCGTGTTGCCAGCCGCCCAGCACACGCTCACTGCCGCTAATCCTGGCGAGTAACGCCCACCAAGCTGCCTGCAGCACTGCCTCTGCGGATACTTGAAGCTCATCTGCCAGGCTATCGATACGCGCTACGAGGTCTGGTTCGAGCTGCAAGGCCACATATTCATGCTCTGCCCGCACGTCATGGCGATGCGCTTGCCTTGCAGGTAAACGGCATGCGCCTGCCTGCTCGGCATGCTGCTGGTGATTTTGCCAATACTCACGGCCTTCTTCGGCATCATCGTCACTTTCGAGGGAAGCGCGCCATTCGATGAATTGGGAATACTGAAGCGCCGACTCATCATCGGCTCCTCCGCTCTGATCGTAAGCATCCGCCAACGCCGAGAGCAACGACTGCAGACTGCCGCGATCCGCCACCAACGCCGAAACAGCCAGTACTAATACCCAGGTTATTTCATCCGTTTGCAGCAGCGCTGGACGCAGCAGCTCACCGGCTTCTAGGGCAAGGGGCCGACGCTTTAGCGACTCGCTAAAGTTATTAAGAAAGTCGTTGAGCAGCGCTTCCTTATCATCGCTGCCGCGTAAGTCCTCATATCGCCACTCAATAGCAGGTAGCTCTTCAAGCGCCTGGTGTCGCAGCCCACGATACCCCGCCACGCTTTTCAGAGCCGTCGATAGGGCTTCATGCTGTTGTCTAACATCACCCAGTGCGTGCTCCAGCCGCGAGCTATCAAGTGCCCCTTGAATATCGACCACCATGACATTCGCCTGCGCCGATGCTACCTGCTGGATGTCACCTTCATTAGTTTCCGCCGCCGTCAGTACCGCGCGCTGCTCAGGGCTAAGCGGCCAATGGGCAAGGTTCTGCTGTTCCGTTATCGCATTCATTTATAGACTCCCAAACCCCGTGACTTCATTGACCGACCAACTCGGCATCGGCACTGGCCCCTTGGGCCTCTTCCAGCATCGAACGCTCATAGATGTCTCCCATCGCCACTACAATCTTGCGTGGCCCCTCGTAGGGATCCCGGGCATGGGCCGCTAGCATGTTGTCAACCATCAACACATCGCCCCGGCGCCAGTCGAAGCGCACGGCACAGGCTTCGTAGGCCTCGCCGACAACCTTCATCACCTCGTCGCTAATCACGGAGCCGTCACCGAAATAGACATTGCGCGGCAGGCGCTCCTGGCCAACCATGCCAAGCAGGTCTTCCCTCACATCTGGCTCAAGACAACTGACGTGGTGGAGCTGCACCTGATTGAAGAACACCCGGTCACCGGTCACGGGATGGGTGACTACCGCAGGGCAGCGCGTACGCGTCTGCAGTTCGTCATCACCCAACCACTGCCACTCGATTCCCGCCTCTTTGAGCCGCGCTTCAACCTCCTCCCTGCTATCGGTTTTGAAAAAGTCTCGCCAGCTCACATCCAGGTTGCGTGTGAAGGTGCGCACATAAAGCAGCCCTTTGCGCTCGAACGCCTCCACCACATCGGCGGGGAGCTGGCGCAGCATCTCGCGGCAGTCAACAATCGGGGTGGCACCTCCCACAGGAGAAGGGTTCTCGCAGAAGAACAGTTGCTTACGCGGCCAGCGCTCCAAATGCGAACTTTCGTTGTGATAAAGAATCATCTGGCGCTCGGGATAGGGGGTTGAACGGTAGGTATTACGCCCCCCCTCTTTCTTGGGCAGATCACCATAGTTGCCGTAAAGGCCCGGCTGGATAGCCTCGGCAAAGGCCTCAAACTCTTGTGGCGTGGTAAGGTCAAAGTTACGGAACAGGATGCCTGCGTGCGTTCGTAAATGTTGCTCGATGAAGTCACGCTGGGACGTTGCCCACGCCACTGCATCAAGGTCAGCGTCCGTCGCTTCGATCACCAGGGGAAAGACCCTTTTTTCGTCAAACAACGCCGTTCGTACCGGTGAGCCACTGTTGGTCGAGGAGCGCGCACCTGGCTGGGATTTCAGGCTGCCAAGCTTGTTGAGTTTGGAACCTTTTGAAAGCTTGTTTTGCATAGCGTGTTTCTCCATTTGGGGTAAGCGAAACTCCTCGACAGGCGTGTTGGGAGCTTCCACGATCTGCGCTAATAGCGACTGCCAAGCACCGGTCAAGTGCTCAATAGTTTCGCGTCGGTACAAGGCAGTGGCGTAGACCCACTCGACTGATAGTCCGGTATCACTCTCATTGACGAATACCGCCATATCGAACTTTGACTCTTGCCGCGGCTGGGACATTACCTTCACTTCCAAGCCCGGAATTGAGAACCGCTCGGTTGGCGTGTTTTGTAGTACGAAGAGGGTTTGTATGAGGGGAGAGCGATCGCGCTCACGGCTAATCCCCGAAAGCTCGACAATTCTGTCGAAGGGAACAGTTTGATGATCGAACGCATCCAGCACGCTGGTCTGTACTTGCTCAAGCCAGTGGCCGAAATCAATCTGTCCATCAGCCAAACGAGATCGCAGTGGGATCACGTTGACGAAAAAGCCAATTAGCGGCTCAACCTCAGGATGGCTACGGCCGGCGACATCGGTTCCCACCACTAGATCTTGTTGACATGTCTGGCGATGCATCAACAGCTGAAAACTCGCCAATAGAAGCGTAAATAGCGTGGTGCCATGCTGGGTGGCGAGCCGGTTTAAGGACGTTGACAGCTCAGGGCTTAGCGACATGCTCAGAGCACTACCGGCGTGCGATACTTGGCTGGGCCTAGCGAAGTCTCCCGGTAGTGTTGAGAGCGGAGGAGCATCGCTTAGATAGCGACGCCAGAAGGTTGCGCTTTTCTCGAAGGCCTCTCCTGAAAGGGCTCTCTCATGCCAAGCGGCATAGTCCACGTACTGAATACCCAGTTCGGGTAACCCAGACTCCTTCCCTTCCAGTAATTCCCCGTACAGAGAGGCAAATTCACGAATGAATACGCTCGTTGACCAGCCGTCGAACACAATGTGGTGAATGGTCAGCACCAAGACATGCTCTTGTGCGCCAAAACGCAACAAGCCCGCCTTTATTAAAGGGCCCGTAGCAAGATCAAATGGTGTGTTCGCATACTCGGCGAAGGTATCTTGCAGATATCGCTGTTGTTCCTGCTCTGAAAGATCGCTGCAATCCAAAATAGGGAGTTCGATGTTTCGCTGATCCTCGATAACCGCGACAGGATTACCCCCATCGTTTTCGGGATAGCGAGTACGCAATGCCTCATGCCGTGCAACGATGGCATTGATGGTTTTTTCCAGTACCTCCACTTGCAATTCCCCCTTCAGGGAAAACAGCGCTGGGAGGTTGTAGGCGGCTCGCTCACGGTCACACGCCTGACTCGCCAAGCGATCAACTAACCAGAGCCGACGCTGGATAGGTGCTAAAGGTAGTTCCGCATGGCGGGGAATCGGTATCAGTGGATTCTGGATAGCCCCCTGATGGAAGGACGAAGGATTCGCTAACCGCCGCTCTACTTCACCAACCACATCTCTAAAGCGCGGCTTTTCCATGACCGATCTGGTCGGGAAATCAATCCCCCAATGATCGCTAATGCGTGAAGCCAACTGCACCGCCGCCAGCGAATTACCCCCGCTGGAGAAGAAGTGAGCATCTTTTCCCAACGGCTTTTCCTTGCCGTCCCCCAGCACTTGGCACCAGAGCTTCGCCAACGCCTGCTCCGTTTCACTCCCAGATTCCGCGGTAGATGGCGATGCCTTGCCACCGCTGGCGTCATCGCCGCCGCTGACAAAATGCCCAAAGGCGTGAATGGCGTAAGCATCCAGGCTACCTGCCTCCCAGCCCTGGCGGCAGGCACTGCGCTGTAGCTTTCCACTGGAGGTTTTGGGGAGGCCACCGGGGTTGAGTAGTAGCGCGACAGAAAGCGGTTCATGGCAGGCGGATCCTACCGCTTCACTAAGCGCCTCGATCAATTTCTCGGCGGGCACCAGCTTCTGCATACCTCGGGAGACCTCAGCCGCCACGCCAATCCCCTCGGTGCCTTCAGGTGTGGTCACGGCAAAGGCCGCTACGCGTCCTTTGCGCACTGCTTCCACTTCCGCCTCGATAGCGCTCTCGATATCCTGGGGGTAGACGTTATGGCCACGCAGAATGATCAGGTCTTTAATACGCCCGGCGATATACAGCTGCCCTTGGTGTAAAAAGCCTAAATCGCCGGTGCGCAGCCAGCGATCGTCTTGGGCGCCGTGGCCTTGTGCATAGGTATCGTGAGCGTTGCTATCACGAGCATCGGTACGCTGCCAACTGACCCCATCACGGGTAACAAAGGTTTTGGCCGTGGCTTCAGGGTTGTGCCAATACCCATGTGCCACGCTGGGCCCGTTGACCCAGATCTCGCCGACGTCGCCTTCGGGCAGCGAGTGAAACCCTTCGGGATCGACAATATCGATTGTGTGACCCGGCTCCGGCGTGCCGCAGCCCACCAGAGCGTTGCCTTCAACGGCTGAAACAGCTTTACCTTCGGCCAGTGACTGTTGAGAAAAAGTCGTACCCACCACGCCCGAACCGCGTGGATTACAGCTGACCAATAACGTCGCTTCGGCCAGGCCATAGCAGGGGGCTGCGGCATCAGCGGCGAAGCCCGCAGGGCGGAAACGTTCGATAAAGCCAGTGAGGGTTGCGTGGCGCACCGGTTCGGCGCCTGAGAACGCGACCCGCCAGTTGGATAAATCGAGCGCTTTAATCTGCTCGTCGCGAATACGCTCAAGGCACAGCCGGTAGGCGAAGTCTGGGCCGCCGCTGATAGTGCCCCCATGACGGGAAATCGCTTCCAGCCAGCGTATCGGCCGCTGCAGAAAGAAAGTGGGGCTCATCAGTACGGCAGGGATACCGCGATAGAGGGGTTGCAGCAACCCACCGATCAGGCCCATGTCATGGTACAGCGGCAGCCAACTGACGAAGACATCGTCAGCGCCAATCGTGAAGCCCGTCTCGATGGCAAGCTCGTTCGCCATCAGGTTGCCATGACTCACCATGACGCCTTTGGGGGTGGCCGTGGAGCCCGAGGTGTACTGCAAAAAGGCGATATCATCACACTGCGGGCGATGCTCAGCCCAGTACTCAGCACGGCTCTCATCCACGGCATCCACGGGGATCAATTCGGCGCTACCAACGTCTTTTCCCGCTGAGGCGATCAGCTCGATAATCGTCGAAGAGGTGAGCACACAGGCGGCTTGGCTGTCGTCGGCGATGGCCAGCAGGCGTGCCAGGTGCTGCTGCCTGGCCGATTCCGGCGAGAAGACCGGCACAGCAATCACCCCGGCATACAGACAGGCAAAGAACGACACCACGTAGTGTTCGTCGTTATCCAGCAGGATCAAGGCGCGCTCACCAACCGGGAACCGCTGCTGGAGCTCGCTGGCCAGGGCGCGGGAACGCCGCTCCAGCGTGGCGTAGTCGAGGATGGTCTCGCCTTGAGCATTTACGACGACCAGCGCTCTGTCGCCGGGTCTTTCCCGGGCCAGACGGCTCAAGTGCTCGACATAGCTTATAAAAACATCGTGATGGGCCGGGTGGCTGTTCATTGTCTGAGCGTGCCTTGTAGTCATGGGTATACCTGCTGGAATTCCTGGCCGTGGGATGAGGCGTTATGGTTGGTCGCTGGAGAGGTTGCCGTGGCCTTCCGCCATGGCGACAACGACTTTGCGTGGCCCTTTAAACGGCGTTCGCGCGTGGGCGACCAACATGTTGTCGAGCATCAGCACGTCACCGGCCTGCCAGGGGAACATCACCGTTTCGTCGGCCAGCACACCGCGAACCTCGTCGAAAATGGCATCGTCGATGGGGCTACCATCGGCAAAGAAGACGTTGCGCGGCATGTCTTCGGGGTCGAGCATCTCTTCCAGCGACTCGCGTACCTCTGGCTGCAGGTTGGAGACATGGAAAAGATGGCCCTGGTTGAACCACACCCGCTCACCGGTGACCGGATGGGTCTCTATGCTTTGGCACAGTTGGGTAGTACGCAGGTCGCCATCAGGCTTCCACTCACAGCGAATACCCGCGCGCTGGCAGAATGCCTCCACTTCAGCGCGGTCTTCGGTGTTAAACACCTGTTGCCAAGGCATATCGAAATCGCCGTAGTTGCGCACGTAGAGAATGCCGGGTTCGAAGCGCTCACGAATCTCTAACGGCATGCGACGGTAAATCGCGCGGCTATCGGCGATCGGCGTCTCTCCCCCTTCAGGGGCGGCGGTGACGCAGTGGAACCAGATTTTCATCGGCCACTCGCGGGTATAAGCCTGCTCATTGTGGAGGGGAATATGTTGATGGGCGGGGTATTCGGTCGAGGTATAAATACCCGATGACACTGCTGAACGCGGTGTTGAGGCGAACTCATAACTCAGCAGCGGATGACCAAAGGCGGCGGCAAACTGCTGAAAATCGTCCACGGTGGGCACATCAAAGCCTCTTAGCAGCACGCCGCCGACCCGGGTCACCAGGGATTCAATATCCCCACGCAACTCGCCAAAGGCCTCCAGCAGTGACTGCCCCGGGTAGGCGGGGGATATCATGATGGGCAGCTCCGAGTCAGCAGGCCCCTGACGTTCGGGAATGGCGTTGGTGGGTTGCGTTGCGGTTGCGCTTTGATTATCCATAATGGGTCTCCTGAAAAGTCGTTGAGTCGCGTTGGCCCTGGTCGACATGGGCATAGCAGGTACAGTCCGCGTCGAAATAACTCAGGGCAGCGGCATAGCCACTCGGCGCAGCCAGCGACCATGCTTGCAAAGGGGATGAAACAGGGATTGAGTGCTCAAGGTGATAGGTGCCTGATGGCCCAGGAGCGGGCATAACCGAGAGCGCCTGCAAATGCTCTGCAATGCCCAGGCCCAGGGCTTTGAGCACCGCCTCTTTAACTACCCAGCGCTCCATGAAGGGCAGTGCGTGGTCGAGCTGCTCGCTCGGCGATAGCACCAGCTCGCTCAGCGGTGCAAGTTCGGCCTCCGGCCGGCAGCGCTCAATATCGACCCCCACCGCGCCGCCGGGAGCAAGCGCGATCAGGGCGACATGGCCAGAGTGGGAAATATTGAAGGTCGGCCCATTAGCGCTTTTCAGGCGTGGCTTACCGAAGATGTTGTGGGTAAACATCAGTTTGTCTGGCGCCACGCCGGTGTGGGCTGATAGCAGTCGCCGCAGGGCTGCACGTGTCGCCACGGCGCGGACGACATCGGGGTGACGGCGAAGCCGCTGGGCGCGCTGCCACTCGGCCTGGCTCAGCAGCCGCTCGTCGTCGACGGCCACCGGGGCGTCCAAGTCAAGCGCCAAGCGCCAGACTTCAAGGCCCTCAGGGGTGCTTTCAGCTAACCGCAGGCGCTGCATGGGGCACCTCCTCAAGCCGTCGGGTCAGCGCGCGCTCGATGGTCGCCAGCACCTGGGCCTGCTGCTGACGAATAAAGAAGTGGCCGCCGTCAAACCAGTTCAACGCGAACGCCCCACCCGCTTCCCGCTGCCACGCGTCCAGGCGCTCGCTTTCGATATCGTCATCGCGACCGGCGAGTACCTGTAGGGGGTAAGCAAGCGTCGCCCCGCCGCGATAGCGGAAACTGCGGCAGAGACGATAGTCCGCCGCCAACACATCGAGCGTAAGACGCAGCAGTTCAGGGCTTTCGAACACTTCTTGCGGTGTGCCACCCTGCTGGCGAAGATCCGCGATCAGGGCTTTGTCGTTATCAAGGCCCGCCAAGCGGTCTGAGTCGCGCATTGAGGGCGCCGGGCTGCCCGAGGCGAACAGCATCCGCGGCTGAGGGCGCCCCACATCGCGCAGGCGAGCGGCCATGCCGTAGGCCAGCAGCGCCCCCATGCTGTGGCCGAACAGGGCAAAGTCGCCGCGCATCCGCGTTGCTTGCTCTTCGCACAGCCGCACGACCTGAGTCTCAAAATCATCGATGAGCGGCTCACCCAGGCGCTCGCCACGCCCAGGCAGCTCGACGGGATAGACCTCGACCCAGGCGGGCAACTGACGCTCCCAGCGCAGATACATGGTGGCGCTGGCCCCGGCACAGGGCAGGCAGAGCAGTCTCAAGCGCTTAACCGGCATTCACCTGCTCCGCCTCGCTGTTGGCCTGCTCATCCATCCACTGACGCAGCGACAAGGGCCGCATATCGGTCCAGGTCTTTTCCACGTAGTCGAGGCAGGTTGGCTTATCGCCGAGCACCCCAGTGTCGGTCCATCCAGGGGGAATCGCCTTCCACTCGGGCCAGAGGGAGTACTGCTCTTCGTGGTTGACCAATACGCAGAAGACGGCATCTTCACGATCAAAACAGCTTGTCATGGGACTAACCTCACCGTTGCATAAGGAATGAGAAATAAAACGCAATTGCTTCTCATTACATAATGACGAGTGAGGCACCAGAAAATTTAACGGGAAAGAAAATCAATCAGGCTGGGACCAGCAGCCTGTCGGACTTAAGGCTGTCCTGGTGCGCACAAGGCGCTAAACCATCGTAGAGGGGGAGCAAGCGTGGAAAAGGAAACAGGGAGGAGAGAAAATAACCGTATGTCAGCGACGCTCATCACTACGCGGGATCATCCCCGTCAGCAACCATAGCTGTTCGGCTTCACGGAATACCCGGCGATGCTGGGAAGACGCCGCTAGCCATGCATGGAGCGCCTCGCGATCCGCATCACTCAACGTTTCTTCATGCTCGCGCATCAGCCAGTCCAGGGCTGTTTGCCACACGGCTTCATCGCCGCTGTCGTTATTCATCGTTACCGTCTAGCCTCGCTACTGCTGCCCGATCAATCATTGGACCGGAAAGCGCCTGCTACTAACAACGCTTTCACTATGTGCTGGCAGTGTAACAAAGCGACAATAAAAGCGGCACAGCGAACGCCTGCTTATCTGCCCGGCAACGACGTGCCTCGCAGCGACTGACGGCAATGAGTTAGCGCATCACGAATCATGAAGTTGACTGACGTGGTGGAAACCCCCAGCAACTGAGCCACTTCCCGTTGCGTATGGCTTCCCGAACGGTAGAGCTCAAAGGCGCGCCGCGTTCGCTCGGGCAGCTCATCCAGTGCGTCCACCACCTGGGCCAGAGACTGGCGATCAATGGCAATCACTTCGGGGGAGTGTGAGGCGCAGGAAGCGTTATCCCCCTCCTCCTCTTTTGCAAACAGCGTTGACTCAAAGGCCGAACGGCGGCAGCGGTCAATGGCGAGGTTGCGCACCACACGCGACACGTAGGATATGGGCTGCTTCATCTCAAACAGCGTGGTGGCCTCTGAAATTTTCAGGTAGGCATCCTGCAATACGTCATCGGCTTGATCGGTATTGCCCAGGACCCTTGCAGCGACACAGCGGAGCCGGGGGCGCTGATTGACGAAAATATCCTCTAATTCAGCGCTCCAGGGATGGACATCCATAGCTCGGCCTCCTGCCTTGATTGACACTACGGAATAAAAAGCAATAATTATTATTTGCGTTAGCGCCGGACAAGTCAACCTGCTAGAGCCAACCCACTTTTTATAACGATATGCTTGTTGACGTTATTTTTAAAAGACGTGGTTTTCACCCGCTTGAGCAGGTTTGCCTCCAGTCATTAAGCAACATTGACACCGCGCTAAACGAGCCGATATTATAAATAACAATGATTATCATTGATTTTTAAATGAATTCCATTGCAATGCCGCACCGGCTACCAAACCACTTTCTACAAGCAGTCACTGACGGCTGCTGTTGCTACGGCTACCTGCAGCACGCCAACAGTGGTGGTTGCTCAGAATGCCGAACAGCGCGCATTGTGGTCGATGGGCCGCTCAACACCAACATCCAGACACAGATGGGCGAAGTGCGCAGCAACGCCCGAGAAATTCGGGGGACGAACCGATCAGGCACTCCGGTTCAAAACACAGGAATAATCGTGACATATCAACAAAAGACGTTTTATCGCTCTTTACGTCACCCTTGCATCGCCTGGTCGATCGCGTTGCTCATCCTATGGATGAGCAACGCATCCATGGCCAGCGAGGAAGACCGCGTAGCGCCATTAGCGACGTTTGATTTCGCCATCGCGGAGACCCTCAATGCAATAGGTCATCCACCTAGATTTCTGTCTGGCCTGGAGGGGTACGAAAGATATTCACGGCAAGAGGAAATTCTGCCTCATGTGATTAACCTTGGTTATCGTCACTTCCCTAACCTTGAACTGCTTTCAAGCGATCCCCCACAACATATTCTGATTTCACCGCCTGCTCATGTCAGTTTACTTCCTAGGCTCAGAAACATTGCTGATGTAATGGAGTACCCGCTGTACAAGTATGCTGATGTTGAAGATGGTCATAACGACTGGGATACCATCGAAGGGCTGACGCGTCAGCTTGGCGATCTAGTGGAAGACCCTGACGCGGCGGAACGTTATATCGAGCAGTCCCGTCGCCACTTCACATCTCTTAAACAAGCGCTTGTGGATATCGACTCGCCTTTGTTGGTGGTGCGCCTGATGGATGAGCGCCATGCCCGGGTGTATGGGGCAGGCAGTGTGGAAGGCATGATGTTGAATCGCCTGGGTCTCGAGAACGCATGGCAGAAAGACCTAGGCCAATGGGGAATGACAACCGTCAGCGCAACGCCACTGTTTGATATTGATGCCAAGCTGGTGTTTCTCGACAGCCCCTACGGCCCCGACGGGGGTGTAGAACAACTCATCTCGGATGGCCAATGGCGACACTTGCCAAACGTTAAACAGGGCAACTATACGATTATTCCCGTCAATTACTGGTCCTGGGGAGGGTTCCCTGCCGCCCGGCGCTTTGCCGATAGCCTTGCCAACCAGCTGACAGAAAGCAATCGGTGAGCATGCTAGACTGTTGGTTATAACGCTGTTTTTGCTCTGGAGACCCACCGTGACGGATGCCCACCGCCGTAAGCTCCCCATCGGGATTCAGACGTTCTCGGATATCCGCGAGGGCGACTATTACTACGTCGATAAAACCCCGCATATCGAGCGCCTGGTTAACCAGAACAAGTACTACTTCCTCTCGCGGCCACGACGCTTCGGTAAAAGCCTGTTGCTGGACACCCTGCGTTGCCTGTTTGAAAGTCGCCAGGCGCTGTTCGAAGGGCTGTATATCCACGATAAGTGGGACTGGCAGCAGCGCTACCCGGTGATTCGGATTAGCTTTGCCGATGGCGTGATGCAAAGTCGTGCAGAGCTGGATGAGCGCATCCGTGAGCAGCTACGCGTTCAACGTGAGCAACTCGGCATTACCCAGCACCATAAAACCGATATACCGGGTGAATTTTCCGCCCTCATTCGCGCCGCCCACCAGCAGAGTGGCCAGCGCGTGGTTGTGCTGATCGACGAATACGACAAGCCGATTCTGGACAATATCCTGGCGCCGGAGCGTGCCCGGGAGCTGCGCGAGGGCTTGAAGAACCTTTACAGCGTTATTAAAGACGCCGACCCACACTTGCACTTCGTGCTACTGACCGGCGTTTCCAAATTCAGCAAGGCCAGTCTGTTTTCGGGGTTGAATAACCTGCGTGATATTACCCTGTCGCCCGACTATGCGACCCTTTGTGGCTATACCGATGACGACATCGATACGGTGTTCGCCCCGGAACTGTCTGGGCTGGATCGTGAGGAAATCCGCAGGTGGTACAACGGCTACCGCTGGGGTGGCAGCGAGGTAGCGTCCGTCTACAATCCCTTCGATGTTTTATTGCTGTTCCAGGAACAAGAGTTCGGCCCTTACTGGTTTGAGTCCGCGACACCCACCACGTTCTTGGTCGACATCCTCAAGCAGCGCGGGGTATTTACCCCCTCGTTAGATCACTGGGAAACCGAATATGAATTGCTCAGCCAGTTTGATGTTGACCAGATCAGCACCGAAGGCCTGCTGTTTCAAACCGGCTACCTGACCATTCAACAGGTAGAAGAGCCCATTGTGGGTTATCGGCAGTACACCCTGGGCTTCCCGAACCGCGAAGTCGAAACCAGCCTCAACCATGCGCTACTACCTTCGCTGGGCGTCGAAAACGCCCCGCGTGAGCGCAGAACGCTGTTCCGTCATTTAAGTCAGCACGACCTTGCCGGGTTAGAAGGTCACCTCAAAGCCCTTTACGCTGGACTCCCTCACGATTGGTACCGCAACAATCCAATTGCCCGCTACGAAGGGCATTATGCGAGTGTCTTTTACAGCCATTTTGCAGCCCTGGGGCTGGATGTGACGGTGGAGGACGCCAGCCACCTCGGCAAGGTGGATATGAGCGTGGATTTTGGTGGCCATATCTACCTGTTCGAGTTCAAGGTGGTGGAACAGTTGCCGGAAGGCACGGCCCTGGCGCAGATCAAATACAAGGGCTATGCCGATAAGCACCGCGCTTCGGGCAAGCCCATCCACTTGATCGGCGTGGAGTTTTCCAGCGCCCAGCGCCAGATTGTCGCGTTTGACATGGAGACCTTGGCGTAGCCAGCGGCTAGTAGCCACTGTCACCGGCGCGTCATGGATAGCGAGTTATATTGACGCCACCATACGCCCAGCAAGGCGCATCAGCCGTTCTGCCCAGGGGAGAAACGATGCTCGATAGCAATGACCTGCTCGAAACGCTCAAGCAAGCCGCTTATGAAGCGGGTACTTTGTTGCGCGAGGGGTATTCGCAAAAGGGGCGGATTGCCTTTGAGCAAAAGGGCGCGTCTGATTTCGTGACTTACTACGATACAACGGCTGAAAATATCATTATCGACTGTATCGGCAGCGCTTTTCCCGATATTGCCTTTCTTGGCGAGGAAAGCGGCCTGACGCCCAGTACCGATAGCGACTATACCGTGGTGATTGATCCGCTGGATGGCACCAACAACTTCCTGCACGGCGTGCCACATTTTTCGGTGTCGATCGCGGTCACCAAAGGTAATGAGCTCGTCATGGGCGTTGTCTATCAACCGCTGCTTGATGAAATGCTTTGGGCGGCCCAGGGCATGGGGGCTTTTCTCAATGATAGAAAGCTCACCACACCCTCGCCTCGCCCAATGACCGAAATGCTGGTGAGCACTTGTCTGCCCTACCATGCCAAAGGCGACTGCGCCACGGCCCTCAACCAGCTTACCGTGCTGATGCCTCAAGTGGCTGGCATCCGCAGCCCTGGCTCGGCGGCGCTCGAGATCGCCTACGTCAGTCTGGGCCGTTTTGATGCCTTTTGGTCCCAGGGCGCCAAGCTCGAGTTCTGGGATATCGCCGCGGGCATTGTGATTGCCCGAGAAGCAGGCTGCACCGTTACCGACCTCGCTGGTGAGGCGCATCCCGGCGAATGGAATAGCCTGCTTGTGGCCCACCCCGAGCGGCATGGCCAACTGTTGACGTTGATGAAAAACGACTAAACCGCATTGCCATGCCTGATCGACAACTCTCCTTCTGCCTACCGATAGCGCGCTTGCACAGAGCGCGCTCACTCCCGCGTGATTTTTTTTCATTTCTTTGTTAAAAATGAGAACTATTAGCACTAGAATGGAGCCACGGTCATCAACGCATCGCTAGGAGGGATTCATGTTCGAGGTCAAAGGGGCCACCTTCGAAATCAATGGCAAACCGATTCTAACGCCCATTGAACATAGCTTTCAGGAAGGCAGGATTTACGGCCTGATTGGCCACAATGGCTCGGGCAAGTCGACCTTGATAAAGCTCATGGCCCAGCAGCAGCCCACCAGCCAGGGAGAGATCTACTTTGATCAGCGCCCGCTGAGTGATTGGGGCAACCGCGAGTTCGCGCGTCAAGTCGCCTACCTGCCTCAACACCTGCCCAGCGCCGAGAGCCTGACCGGGCGCGAGCTGGTGGCTTTTGGCCGCTATCCATGGCACGGCCTGCTGGGGCGCCACACCCAGAAAGACAAGGACGCCATTGATCGCGCCATTGCCCTCACCCACACCGAGGACTTCGCCGACCGCCTGGTCGATACACTCTCTGGCGGCGAGCGCCAGCGGGTCTGGCTGGCGATGCTACTGGCACAGGGCAGCCGTTTTCTACTCCTTGATGAGCCACTTGCAGCGCTGGATATCGCCCACCAGATCGAAGTCCTGGCGCTGATTCGCAAGCTGTGCGATGAGCTAAACCTCGGGGTGATTATCGTGCTGCACGATATCAACATGGCCTCGCGCTACTGCGATGAGTTGATGGCGCTGCACAGCGGCCGCCTGCTGGCCTGCGGCTCCCCCAATGACATGATGTGCGACAGCACCCTGGAAGCGATTTACGGGCTCCCCATGCAGGTCATGAAGCACCCGAACGGGGAGCACAATATCGCCGTGGCGCAGTGACGCGCCAGCCTTTCCAGTCAGTCACATGGCGTTTGTGCAATGCTGAATTTCATCCGCCATCTGGTTGAGCAGCGCGTCGTAAAGCTCGAGACCAGGCGCTAGGTCAACGCCCAGGGGGTCCATGACGCCGATATAGGTATCGGTATCGCCAAAGACCGATTCGACAATTTGCGGGTTAAACTGTGGTTCGCTGAAGACGCAGTGAATGCCCTCGTCGTTGACCAGCGCTTGAATGGCCTCAATGCGGGCGGGGCTGGGTGAAGAGGCATCGCCGATGGAAATCGCGCCCGCTGCCGACAGATTAAACGCCTTCTCAAAATACTGGTAGGCGTCGTGGAACACGATAAAGCGAGTACTCTCGCTGTTGGCCAAGCGCTCTTCGATGTCTTGCTCAAGTGATTCAAGCGCTTGTCGACCTTTCGCCGCATTGTCACGGTAATAATCTGCGTTTTCCGGATCCAGTTCACCAAGCTGCCGGGCAATGGCGTCGAGCCAACGCTGGGCGTTGTCGGGGTCCATCCAACCATGCGGGTCTTGTCCGTCGTGATGGTGGGCATGATCATGACCATGGTCGTGGTCGTGGTCGTGGTCGTGGTCGTGGTCGTGGTCGTGGTCGTGGTCGTGGTCGTGGTCGTGGTCAGCGACATCGAACGTCGCGCCTTCGCGATAGGCAAAGGTATTGATGTCGGAGACGCGCATCAACTCCAGATGCCTGGCATCATTGGCCAGATTCTCCACCGGACCTGATAGCCATGGCGTTAGATCGTTGCTTACCCATACAACCAGATCGGCCTTATCCAAGGCGTCTGCTTCCGAGGGCCGTAGTGAATAACCGTGGGGGGGTGCGCCGGGCTGTATGAAAAGCTCTGGTGACCCACGATCGCCCATCACCTTGGCCACCAGTGAATGTACCGGCGGGATATCCACCGCCACACGGGGAACATCGGCCGAGGCCGTCAAGGGAAGGCCCACCAACAGCGGTAAGGCGTAATGTGCCAAGCGATACGTCATTGCTCTCTCCTAATGGTCAACAGCAGGTAAATAATCGTCGTCTTCTGGTCAGGCGCTTTCGTCCACGCGTAACGCTAGGCGCCCTCCGCCAAATATGTTATAACATAACAATAAATACGTAAGCCAGAGTTTGCCTGCTGATGCTCCAATCCATTACCCCTAGCGCCCCCATTTTGCGTGCCTGCCAGCTCAACGTGCGCATCGGGGGAAAACCGATTCTTGAAGACATCCACCTGGCGCTGCATCGCGAAGAAATCGTCACGTTAATTGGCCCCAACGGGTCGGGAAAATCCACGCTGGTCAAAACGCTGGTGGGCGCCATCAAGCCAACGTCAGGCCGTGTGGAAATCGACGCGGACCTATGCATCGGCTACGTGCCCCAGCGGCTGCATCTAGACCCGACGCTCCCCATCACCGTCTCGCGTTTCATGAACCTGCCCCGTCGCCATCGTCGTGACGATGTGCATCAAGCGTTATCGAACGCGGGCGTCGAGACGTTACACAATGCGGCGATGAGCCAGCTGTCTGGCGGGCAGTTGCAACGCGTGTTGCTGGCCCGTGCGCTCATCAACAGGCCCGACATCCTGATTCTCGACGAAGCCACACAGGGGCTTGATTATCGAGGCGTCGCTGACTTCTATAAAAAGATCGAAGAGGTACGCCAATCCTATCGCTGCGGGATTTTGATGGTGAGCCATGACCTGCATGTGGTGATGCGCACCGCTGATCATGTGTTGTGCCTGAACGGCCACATCTGCTGCGAGGGCAAACCCGAGCGGGTTGCATCCTCCCCCGACTATCAGGCGTTATTCGGCGAGCAGACAGCCCAAATGCTCGCCGTTTATCGCCACCAACACGAGGAGACTGCCCATGCTGGATGATTTCATGTGGCGTGCGACCCTGGCAGGCCTTTTCGTCGCCCTTGCCGCTGCGCCGCTCGGTTGTTTTGTGGTCTGGCGGCGCATGGCGTACTTCGGCGATGCAACCTCTCACGCTGCCATTCTCGGCGTTGCATTGGCGTTACTGCTTAATATCTCTATTTTTGCAGGGGTGTTAATGATTGCCCTGACCATGGCCGCCTGCGTGACGTTGCTCAGCGGACGTGGCTATGCCATGGATACCCTGCTCGGGGTCATGGCGCACTCGGCCCTGGCGATTGGCTTGGTTGCCGTTTCGTTTATATCGGGCGTACGTGTCGACCTCAATGCCTATCTATTTGGCGATATTCTGGCCGTTGGCAAAGACGACTTATGGGTCATCGGGGGCGGCACGCTGATGGTGTTGGCGTTACTCGGCTGGCGCTGGTCGGCGCTGCTGACCGCCACGCTCAGCGATGAACTCGCCCACGCCAGCGGCATTCAGCCCCGCCGGGAGCAATTAGTTCTCACGCTCTCTCTCGCTATGGTCGTGGCGGTGGCGCTCAAGGTTGTGGGTGCCTTACTGATTGCCGCCCTGCTGATTATCCCCGCCGCAACGGCCCGGCCTTTCTGCCGAACCCCCGAAATAATGGCCCTGGTAGCGGCAGGCATTGCGTCATTGGCCGTCACCTCGGGGCTTAAAGCGGCTTACCTCTTCGACACCCCGACTGGCCCGACCATTGTCACCCTGGCCGCTGGATTTTTCCTGCTCTCGACGATCGCCATGCAAGGCGTGCGCTACCTGGGCCAGCACTAAACAGGTCAGCGCTGATCAGGTGAGGTGGTTATCCCAGCGGATTTCCAGGCTGGCCAGCAGCTCGGGCGTTGCCAAGCCAGGGGTTACCCGGTAAAGCCCGCCCTGGCCGGAGGAGACCAGAAAGCCGCCGTTGCCATCGCAGCGGGCGCCGGCGGCGTCGGGCAGTGCCAGGCTGGCGTTTAGACGACCTTGTTCAGCGTCCAGCAGCAGCACCCGGTTGCCGCGGGGTGCGGTTACCAGAACGTTTGCCGAAACACGGCTAAACGCGACGCTGGCGGTATATTGGTGCAGGCTGGCAGTGACCTCATCGGGCAGCGCCAGTTCTGAAAAATGCCCGGCGGCATCCAGGCGGCAGATCAGCGGATGGGTCTCCCACTCGGGGCCTTCGAACTGGTAGCCCGCAATCACCGTGCCGTCTGCTGCCACATCCAGATGACGGCAGCTTAGCTGGTGGTGCGAGGGCTCGTGACGGGCCAGAATTTCGCCGCTATGGCGATCCATCAGCACCAGTGCCGGGGCCATGGTGTCCAGGTTGAGCTTTACCCGGCCGTAGTCGGGGTGGGTCTGAATGCCGCCCAAGCCAATCACCAGAGTGTCACCATCCGGCATCAACCGAAGCTCGTGAGGGCCAATACCGTCCAGCGGCATATCACGCACATGGGCGTAGCCGTTGGCAGCGTCGTAAACCCGCACCAGCCCGGCGCTATCCGCCAAGCGATTGGCGGTGACATACAGGTAGCGCCCGATCAGGTCGAAGACGCCATGCCCGTAGAAGTGGTAACCCTCCCCGGCGTCGATGGTGTGGGCGAGTTGGCGGCTGTCGCCGTCAATCACGTGCATCCGCGTACCAGGGCGGCGGGCGAACAGCACTACCTGGCGGGAATCTGGCCGTAAACAGCCTCCATGACAGCGCTCGGGTACCTCGATCATAAAGCGAGCCTGGCCATCCAGCGCCACTCCGGCGATAAAATGCCCACCGCTGGGGGCATCCACCGCGCTAAACAGCCAATCCACTTCCTCACGAGCGGGCAGCGCCCAGCTCAGCGGGGTCAGCGCCATGGCCACGCTGCCCAAGCCTACCTTGAGTACCTGGCGTCGCTGCATGGCTCAATCCCCATCGCTGGAATTGAAGCCGCGCACCAGCCCCAGTTCAGCGGCTATCTCGTTGCCCAGCAGGTGGCGTAACTGGCTGATATCCAGATAGAGCGACTGCAGGCCGCGAAACGCCGCTTCGTCGTCCAGGGCAGGCACCAAGCCGGACGGCTGTTCGCTGGCCTGGGCGAGCGTCTTGTCCAACTGGTCACGAAACGCCTCGGCGAGCGGCAGCGCATCAGCCTCGCGCAGCAACGCGGTAAGGCCAGGCAGGAAGCCAGTACGCAAGCCCTCAAGGCTGCTCTCTACCAAGCGGATCGAGTTGTCGCTGCGCCAAGCTTCCGCCAGATAGCCGTTGGCGGGAGCCCCTTTGAGGCCCATGGGTTCACGAAGGCGCTTATCTTCGAGCAGTTCAAGGGCCTGGATAGCGCTGGCCAGGGTGGTTTCGGTGTAGTCAGCGGTATCAAGATAGTGCTCGCCAAAGGCCTGCCAGTCGCGATGCAGCGCACTGGTGGTATCCGCGAGATGGGTCGTGATGGCCTGCATGAGTGCACAGGCATTCGGCTCGCCAAGGGCCTGCTGATCCATGGCGTCGTCATAAAGCAGGTACTCCAGGGCGGGAAAGCCCTGGATGGCCACGCTGTCCCGGGCAATCGCCTGGGCATCCGGTGCGTCGGGAGCTTTCAGCCAGCCGTTCACCTTGCGGCCCACCAGGTTCTTGCGATCCGGCCAGAACTGCAGCTGCCAGCCCCGGCTGTTCTGCTCCACCGGGCCAAACTGGATAAAGCGCACCGCCTGCCAGGCCTGATAGGCACTCAGCCAGTCATCTTCCAGCCGCTGCCTGAGTGCATCGTCGGGGCCCTGACAGAAACGCGCGGCGCTAGTCTCCAGTCGCTCGGAGGCGGCGCTCAGCTCGGCGTACTGCATCTCCACGGCGCTGTGCCACATCTCCCGCGGTGAGGTGTTCTCCGTAGCAAAAGAAAGCGGTGCCGCCAGAAACGCACAGGCCAGCAACCCCAGTCGTCGAAACGCAGCCATCATCTAAACTCCTTGGCAATCAAGCCTTTCAACCATTCAACGCCCTTTACAGGGATTCAAGAAAACGAATGAGCTCAGCGCGCTGGTCTTCGGGCAGCTCAAGGTAGCCCTCGGTGGCCTCATCAGCTTCGCCCCCGTGCCAGAGAATCGCTTCTTCCAGGGTGCGGGCGCGGCCATCGTGAAGAAATCCCGCCCTGGGATTGACCGTTTGCGCCAGCCCGATGCCCCAAAGCGGCGGGGTGCGCCACTCGCGGCCATCGGCCTTGAACTCGCTGCGCTTGTCCGCCAGGGCATCGCCCATGTCGTGGAGCAACAGGTCGCTATAGGGCCATATTATCTGATCCGCCAGCGCCGGGCGTGGCGCGTCCGCCGCGGTGCGATGACGGGGCGTGTGGCAGCTGGCGCAGCCCAGGGCATTGAAGCGTTCGGCCCCTCGCTGAACCGCCGGGTCGTCCATGTTGCGGCGCATCGGCACCGCCAGGCTGGAAGCGTAGAAGGTCACGAAGTCGGCCACGTCGTCGCTGACTTCGGGGTTACCGCCGTTAGGGAAGTTATCGCAGCCCTGGCTTGGCATGCAGTCGGTTTGCGGTACCAGACTGGACGTCAGCCCCATATCGCCAGCAAAGGCGTGCATGCCCTGCTGTTCGATGCTGGGCTCACCGGCTTTCCAGCCGAAACGCCCCATAACGGTGCTGCCTGTACGCAGATCCCAGACCTGATTGGCGCGACCGGAAATACCGTCGCCATCGGCGTCGTCAGGGTCGGCGGCGGCCAGCAGATCGGCGTCGGGAATCGCCGCCAGCAGCCCCAGCCCAATCATCGGAGGCGCCAGCCGGGGCGAGGTCTGCAGATCCTCGGGCAGCTCGCCGTAGGCGGGCTCGGCAATCGAGTAGACCGGTTCCTGCAGGCTAACGCTGGTGCCATCGGCAAACGTCACTTCCCGAGGGCGATAGTCGATCAGCATCTTGGCCTCCGGTTCGGCACCGCTGATGGCCGCCGTTTGTAGCTGCAGGCCATAGTTGGGCACGGGGAGCGCGCCGCGCTGTTCCAGAACCTCGGGTTCTGCTTGCTGCGCAGGCAGCGAAAGGCGCAGAAACAGCGCGATAGGGTTTTCGTCGCCGGTCGGTGGATGCCCCCGACCATCTTTTATATGGCAGCCCTGGCAGCTATTGGTATTGAATAGCGGCCCCAGGCCATCACGGGCCTCGGTACTGGCGGGGGCCGCCACCCAGGGGTTGCGGAAGAAGCTATTGCCGACGCTGAAATCCAGCCGCTTGGTCATCGACATATTACCCAGCGGCAGCGAGTAGGCGTTGTGGTCGAACTGCTCTACCGACCCGTCGCCGCCGCTCATGGGCGTGGTCTGAATGGGATAATCCTGGTCAGGTGATTCGGCTGCCTGTGCGGACATGGTCATCAGCACCAGCAGAAGACCGGTTAGCGAACACCGGATTGGCGAGACACGGAATAAGCGGTACATGGGAATACCTTGAGACGGATGTCGCGTGACACGAAGCGCAAAAGCCGCACGGTGACGAAGCCACCGGCGGCTCATGGGCATCAACAGGTTGAATTAAAACTGATGGCCAGCGTCATCGGGCTGCAAGGACGTCACGCCCAGCTCACCGGCAGCCTGTTCGATGGATCCCGTTTGTGCCACTAGGGTGAGTATCGCGTCGTTGATCAATTCGCTGCCCTGCTCGTTACCAGGGGCAATCATCATATCGAAGGCCATTGGCGAGCTTTCCGCCTCAGCCGCCTGCTTGATCGCATCAAGGCGCGCCATCGTGGCGTCGAGCTGCTGACGAAGCTCATCGGCCAACTCGCTGTCTTCCTGCGCCAGCAGGTCTTCGAGGGACGGCCCCTCGACCATGCTGCCGTCAAGGCGCTGATAGGTGCCGGTGTAGATATTCTGAATACCCTGACCGTTGTAGTAGTGGGAGTTGTGGGTATTGTCGCTGAAGCAGTCGTGCTCATCTTCAAAAGAGTTGGCTTCCAGCGCCACCTTCAAGCGCTCACCCGCCAGTTCTCCCAGGGACAGCGACCCCATGCCAAACAGCATGCGCCGCAGGCCTTCCTGATCGCTCTCCGCCAGCAGTTCCTGGCGATAGTTGTCGTCGCTGTCCGGCGCCCACTGGGCCACCATCCACTCAAGATCGTCGACCAGCAGATCGGATACTGCATCCAGATAAGTACGGCGGCGATCGCAGTGACCATGGGTGCAGTCATCGCCGGTTTGATAATCGCTCACCGGGCGCTCGCCGTTGCCTGCCTCAAAGCCGTGCAGATCCTGGCCCCAAAGCAGAAACTCGATGGCGTGGTAGCCGCTGGCAACGTTGGCTTCCGAACCGCCGATTTCATTCAGGTCGGCGAGGAGTTCCGGGGTGATCTCGCTGACGTCCAGGCTCTCGCCCCCAACATTGATTTGCTCGTTGGCAATGATATTGGCGGTGGCGCCTTCGTTACCCAGTTCGTGCTGGTAGTCATCGCCTTCGACGTAATCGATCATGCCCTCATCGAGAGGCCAGGCATTCAACTGCCCTTCCCAATCGTCCACGACGGCATTGCCGAAACGAAACACTTCACTCTGCTGATAGGGAATACGCGCTTGCAGCCAGGCTTGCTTGGCGGCCTTCAGGTTTTCGGCGGTGGGGTTGGCAAGCAATTCGTCGATGCGCTCGTTCAACACCTCGGCGGCGTTGAGCGCATCGGCGTAATTGGCATGCGCCAGGTCGGCGTAGTGGGTCACCACCGCATCGGCGCTAACGGTATCGTCAGCGGCGGTGTCGGCAAAAACCGAGGCAAAAGGCATCAGCGCGCTAAGCGCAACGATGCCTGCAAGAGGGCGACGGGGCATGGTGGCGGGCATGACAGTATCCTTTTAGGTTAATATCTTACAGAAACGGCTAAAGTAAAATGCTAGGGTTGTTATTGAGCCTCAAAATGAAATGTAATCCATTGGCCCATGGGATTCAATCTTATTTGGTGCCCTATAACGCGTATTGCTGGATACAATCGCCATTGTTTGCCCTGCGTCATTGTCTGCTGCTCCGGGAACATCACTATGCTCGATTACAAACTGCTCCATGCCCTGGCAACCGTGGTGGAATGCGGCGGTTTTGAGCGCGCAGGGGACGTGCTGGGGCTATCGCAGTCGGCCGTCTCCCAACGTTTGAAAGCCCTGGAAGTGCGGTTAGGGCAGCCCGTGTTGATCCGCCACCCACACCTGGCGCCGACCCCGGCAGGCCAGCGGCTGTTAACCCATTACCAGCAGGTCCAGCTGTTAGAACGCGACCTGCGCGGTTCATTGCCCACGCTGGATGATCCCGCTCCGCGTCTGCGCATTGCGATTAACGCGGATAGCGTCGTGACCTGGTGGGCCGAGGCGATTGCCGACATCTGCCAGGCTGAGGGGCTTTTGCTGGATCTTGTTATCGAGGATCAGGACGTCGGCCTCAAACGTTTGCGCGATGGCGATGTCGCGGCCTGCCTGTGCGCCACACCGCAGCCGATTGCCGGGGCACGCAGTCTGGCGCTGGGCGAAATGCACTACCATCCGCTCGCCTCACCCGCCTATGTGGAGCGGCACTTCCCTGACGGCCCCAACGATGACGCTTTTCAACAGGCCCCGGCTATCGTCTTCGGCCCCCATGATCAGCTGCAGCACCAATTTCTCGCCCAGTGCGGCTACCATGGCCGCTTTCCCTACCATCTATGCCCTTCGTCGGAGGGGTTTATTCGCCTGGCTGCGGCTGGCATTGGCTATGGCATGATGCCCCAGCTACAAACCCATGCACTGATCGAAAGCGGCCAGCTGGTCAGCATTGCGCCAGGGCAAACACTCAGCGTTCCACTCCATTGGCACTACTGGCGACATAGCGGCAACCTGGTGCAGCGCCTCACCGACCGACTTTCGCAAGTCTCGTTGACCTAGACCATCCATTTTTCCTATGCCACCACAAAACCGTTCTACAATGGCGTTAGCCCATCCGAGTTCGGCAGTCCCACGGTGAAAGGCTGAATTATCGTTGACGCAATCCATGTCATCAAAACGACGTAACGGCCATAGTATCTTAAGCTTTCTTTGTACTTGTATTTACAGCGTTATACTGACGCCATACATAGAGGTTTGGCGATAACGAAGACAATACCCCGGCATTAGTAACAGCTTAAAGGGACATCAGCGCGGGGAGCAGAAGAACATAACCAAAGCGACCTCTTATGTATTCATGTTTTTTGCACCGCAAGGTTTGCGTGGGCTTGCTGCTGCTGATCTGGATAACCTGCTGGCAACCAGCTGTCGCCTCGCTGGTCACCTCTCCTGATCAGTCTCGCTATTCACTTACCGACCACACCCAGTTCTGGCAGAGTAATGAGTCTCTTACGCTCAACCAGCTGCTTGAACGCGACCCACCATTCACTCAGGTTCAGCACAAAAGCGACTTGAATTTTGGCTATACACCCAACGAAGTATGGTTGCGCACCCAGGTCGAAAACCCAACGGAACATTCCCAGCATTGGATCGTTGAGTTTGAATACCCCTTTCTGGATCGCGTCACGCTGCATGTAATGCGTGAGCATTATAATGAACAAAAAATAAGCGGCAGCGCCGTGCCCATAGAGCAACGAGAACTTGCCCATCGTCAGGCGGTATTTCCGTTAAATCTGGCACCGGGCGAAACGGTCACCCTATACGCCAAGGTCAATGCGGCGGGCAGCAAGATGCTGAACTATAACCTGCTCTCCGAGCAGGCGTTCTACCAGCAGAATGACCGGCATAACTTCTGGCTCGCGACCTATTTCGGCATATTGCTGGGCCTGGGTCTTTATAACCTGTTGTTATTTTTCGGTCTCAAAGAGCGCGTATTTTTATATTACTCGCTGTTTACGCTGGGCTTTACCATCGCGATTTTAACCTTCAACGGCATCGGCACCCTGATGTTCTGGAGCTTCCTGGGCGAAAACACGTCACGGTTGGTCGCAATCGGCTTCATCTTTGCCTCTACCATGGGTACGTTTTTTGCCCAAAGCTTTCTTGAAACGAAAAGATTCACGCCCCGCTGGCACCGATTGTTGAGCTATTTCCGCGTCTACTGCTTGCTCGCACTCGTGGCAACTGTGCTGTTACCTATTCAACCGGCCCTGCGCTTGATGGACGTGACCGGATTCATGGCCGCGCTGACGATCCTGATATGCGGCATCTACTGCGTCACGCAACACGTGCCCAGCGCGCGGATATTTGTCTTGGCGTGGTCATTGTTTCTGGTTGGCGCCTGCGTGTTTGCACTGCGCAATCTCGGCATTTTGCCGGCCAATTTTATTACCCTGCACGGCATTCAGATTGGCTCGGCGATGGAAATGCTCTTGTTATCGTTTGCGCTGGCGGCTCGCTTCAACAAGCTGAAGCGACAAAAAGAACGCGCTCAGAACGACATGCTGACGACGCTGAAACGCCAGGAAGCGATTCTGGAACAAAAGGTTGCCGACCGCACAAAAGCGCTCGAGCATCTCGCCACTCGCGACATGCTGACCGGGCTATTGAACCGTAAAGGCCTCACCGACTGCGCCGAAAAGGCCCTCCAGCGCAGTCAGCATATCGGGCAACCCGTGGCGCTTTTCATGCTCGACCTGGATCGTTTCAAGCCCATTAACGATCAATATGGGCATGAAGCCGGGGATTTTGTGCTGCAGCAAGTCGCCAGGCGTATCGAACACCTGGCCCGTGCGCATGACCGCTGCGCCCGTTTTGGCGGGGACGAGTTCATTCTGTTGATTGAGGGCATTGACGACGTCACCGTCCTCAACGACATCCGTCAACGCCTCAATGCCGCCATACGCAAGCCCATCAAACTCCCTTGTGGTGAGCTGGTCAGCATTGACGTCAGCATCGGCATGAGCATCAGCCAAGGTGATCACTATTGCCTGAAGAAACTTATCTACGAAGCCGATGGAAAAATGTACGACGTTAAAGCCAGCCGAGCCGACAGTGGTGCTCGCTATTATTCAGCAAAGCCGTAAGGCGTTAGTCAAACAGGCTCATCCGCGTCATCACGTTGTCGCGCTTGATGCGCCAGTGATAAAGCGCGCCCAATACATGCAGGGTTACCAGCACCACAATGGCCCAGCCGAGCCAACCATGCCAGGTAAAGAGCCGCTCGGAAAGCGCCGGACGTTCGCCAATCAGCCCTGGCAGATGCCAATGAAAGAACTCTACCGGGAAACCGCCGCTGGCCGTTGCCGCCCAGCCCAATAGCGGCATCACGACCAAGGCCGCATAGAGCAAATGATGCACGCTGGTGCTGACGATGCGCTCGAAGGCGTTCAAGGGCGGGTCGTGGTCGGGTACCACGAACGCGATCCGGGTGATGATACGCAGGGTCATCAGCAGCAGTATGGTCACGCCCAGCGTTTTATGACTGGTGTAAAGCAGGTTGGTAACCCCCGTACCGACCAGCTCTACCGTCCGTTCAAAACCCAGAAAACCCAGCGTCAAACCGCTCGCCAGCGAGAGTAGCGCTGCCCCCGCGACCAGCCAGTGGAGTACCCGGTGCGGGTAAATATAGTGGTCTAACTCGTGCATGCTGTACTCCTTACAACCGCCCAGAATTCGCTTAGTTGCGCTTAGTTTAGCGAGTTCTGGGCAACTTCGCTGATAAAGCCGACTTGTCACCGTCAACGCTTGCCGTCAGGGCGCCCAGCCATCAACCGGCGCGGCCAATTGCTCCCGAATCAGTTCGCCCAGCCGACGTGCGGGTTCCGAGGGGCGATGCGGTGCGCGATGGAGGGCCAGTTCAATCATCGGCAGCGACGGCATGCCACTGGCCTCGTCGAGTGGCCTTAACAGCGGCGTCAGCATGCTCCGCGTCACCACCACTACCGCCAACCCGGCCGTCACGATAGGCGCCAGCCCTGCCATGGATTGACTGGTATAGGCGACGCGCCAGTCACGTCCGGAGTTTTTCAGCGCCTGTTCGGCTATCTCACGAAACACATCCGCACCGGGGGAATACAGTGCCAGTGGCAGCGGGTCGGTTAACGATGGCTGCTGGTTAACGCCTACCGCCCATATCAAAGGCTCGCGCCGAATGATCTCGCCGCCTGGCGAATTACGCTGCCGGGTCACCAGCGCCAGATCCAGCTCGGCACGTTTTACGCGTTCCACCAGGTCGCCACTGGTACCGCACCTGACCTGAAGCCCCACGCCCGGGTATAGCTGGTGAAAGTAGGCAAACACGGAAGGCAATAATGAGGCGTAGTCTTCCGGGATGCCCAGGGTCAGCTCCCCGCCCACCTGGCGCGCCTGCATGTCGCTCCAGGCTTCGTCATTGAGGATCAACAAGCGGCGGGCATGATTAAGCAACCGTTCTCCATCCGGGGTAAAGCGGAGTTTGCGCCCTTCACGCTCGTGAAGGGTCAGCGCCAGCTGGGTTTCCAGACGCTGAAGCTGCATGCTGACGGTCGACTGGGTATAGGCCAAGCGTTTTGCAGCCGCCGTCACGCTGCCGGTGTCGGCGATTGCCACTAGCGTGCGGAGTAACGTCAGATCCAGCGTCGGCGCCCTCATACATCATATTCCTTGATAAAAATGATCAAAAAAGATCGATATTGTGATGTGTTGCCGATGAGTATGCTGTGCAGGTCATTTCAAGGCAAGTCAGGAGACCGCTCATGCATCCCGTCAATCCACTCGTTGTGTTTCCACGTAGCTACAGTGTTGGCGCGGCGCTGGTGGCCGTGATGCTCTGGAGTGCCGCCCCCCTTCTGGCCGATTATGCCCGCGCCACGCCGCCGCTTCAGCTCACGGCCTTGACGCTGCTGGCGGGCGCATTGGCAACGCTTCCGCTGAGTCGACGGGTTAACGTTGCCAGCTGTGGCCACACCTGGCAGCTAAGCATTTGGCTGGGTATTCCGCTGCTGATCATTGGTGCCGTCAGCACGTATTTTATCGGCATGCGGCTGGCCCCCGCGGCTGAAGCGGCATTGATCACCTATACCTGGCCGGTGCTGTTCGTGCTGCTCAGCCAGTGGAGCCGGTTGGGTCGTTTGCGGATGGGCGGATTGGTCGGTGCACTGATTGCCTTTTCCGGTGCGGCCCTGCTGCTGATCCCGCAGACGTCTGGGGGTGGGGGCGACACTGCGCTAACCGGTTATGCGCTGGCGCTTTTAGCCGCCTGCTGCTGGGCACTTTATTCCTGGCTTAGCCAAGTAGCACCGGTACCGCTAACGCCGTTGCTGCCGCGTTTACTGCTGATTGCCTGTGCAATAGCCGCGGCCGCGAGTGCGCTACTCGAAGGAGAGGTTGCATTACCCAGCAGTGAAGCGGTATTGACCGGCATGGCGCTGGGCCTTGGCCCTTACGGCATCGCCATGGTGGCCTGGGATAAAGCGCTGCGCTGGGGGCATACCAGCCTGGTGGGCAGCCTCGCCTATGGTGTTCCCATTCTGGCAGCGCTGCTGTTGGTATTGGCCGGCATGAGCACGCTGGACTGGCGCCTGCCGGTGGCTGGCGCCCTGGTGGTCGTGGGCTGTCTGAAAGCTGGTCGTTGATGCAAGGCACATCCCGCTTACAGCTGAGGCTCTCCCTCGCTTGGCTCAACGCGAGTACTAAGCTCAAATAGACCGCTGGCGGTATGACTGTAGCCCCGGGCGGTGACCGTGTAGGTACCGGGTAGCAGCTGTTCGGTGATTCGCGAGTCCGTGCCACCTGCGCCGTCATCATCGCTTAACGCAACGCCGTTGCCCTCAAGCTCAAGATACGTATCGAAATCGCTGGAACGCATGTCGAGCGTGACGCTGGATGTCTCGTCTAGGGTGAGTTCATAGGTCAACGACTCACCGCTGTACCAGCCATTGAGCGACTCGCCCGGGGTCAACTCACCCGCATTACGCAGTTGAGTATCGCTGGGCAACTCACGGGGCGTCAGCGCCAGGGTAAAGACACCTTCGCCGTCGCCGTAGGCCGAACGTGCTGTCACTTGGTATTCGCCGGGCGCCAGAAAATCGGCGATACGCGCATTCAGATTACCCGCGCTGTCGTCATCCTCGCGGTAGTAGCCATTGGGTCCTTCCAGCACCAGGTAGGCGTCGAATTCATCGGAACGCATGTCAATGTCGTACATGCCCGCCTCTTCAATCGTGAACGTATAGTCACGCTCATCGCTCTGAAGCCAGCTATCCAGCGGCGTATCCAACGCCAGGGTGTCCGTATCGCTGAGCTCAAGGCGACGGCTTTCAAGGGTGAAAGGGCCGTAGCTTTGGGCGTCTGCACCACTGACCACCAGCATGTAGTCGCCGCTTTGCTCGATGCGCTGGCGCAATACCTCGGCGCTACCCAGCAGTTGAAGCTGGTCATCATAGAGCGCCACCACGCCTTGGAGAGCTCCCGCAAGCGATACCTCTACCAAATCGTCTTCATCCAGCGCGATGACATAGCGCTCGAAACGGCTGCCATCATTGCCGTTGAGCGCACTTTCAGAGGTCACCTCCCCTCTCAAGCGCTCCCCCAAGGTAACGCGCTCAAGACCTGCCAAACGGCTCGACTCAGCAGTGTCCTGGTCGGTTTGAGAATCGGGTGTTAGCTCAGACGGTATATTGAGCGTAATGGCCTGTGCCGCCAAAAAGCCGATAACACCGCCGCCAACGGCGACAAGCAGATAACCAAGCGGAGAAGATTTAGCCATGAGCAATCCTTGATCTTGTGGCAGATAGATATCGTCGGGTTCAAACCGGCATTATAAGCGCATAATCGCCGCCATTGGGTTGGCAGTCTCATCCGGTTTCGCTTTTTTACAGCCTCGGTGTTAACAACGGCCCGGGATAAGCCGCTGAATTAAAAGGCGCCAGATATTATACACAAGAGAGGCCAACATGAGGCCAATGGCGCCGATCGTCTAAAAGCTTGCCCAGAATAAGGTCCAGCGTTACTATCCAATAGCCAGATTGGCACCTCATCGATGAATGCGAAACCCGCGACACGACACACTGAGGTACTCCTATGGGAGCTATCAAACACACGTTATTGAGTTTTTGCTTTGCCATAGCCGTATTCACCACGGCAGTGAATAGCGCTCTGGCACACGGGACACCAGCCGATACACAGCGCGGCGTTGCATCCTTCTACAGCGACCGCTTTCAAGGCGCAACCACCGCCAGTGGTGACGCCTTTGATCAAAAGGCGCTGACCGCCGCGCACCCAAGCCTTCCCTTTGGAAGCAAGGTGCTGGTAAAACGCCCGGATACCGGACAAGAAGTCGAGGTCCTGATCAATGACCGCGGCCCTTATGTGCAAGGGCGTATCATTGATCTGTCCAAAAGCGCAGCGCGTGAGTTGGGCATGCTGAAGCGCGGCGTCGCACCGGTCATGGTGACGCTGCTGAACTAGCGACACCCTACCACGATCTACTGCATTCGCATCAACGGGCGCTCAAGCGCCCGTTGTTTTTTTGTGCGTCCTTTGCCAGGATTCGCGACGAAACTATCAAGCACGCTAACGGTCTTTAAACAACACGGAACGTTATTCAAAACACCGTTTCAAGAGCACTGCTTTGAAGAACACCGCTTTAAAGAACATCGTCGCTGGAGGCACCATGCAGTCTCGCTTTTTTACGCTAAGCCGTTATCCGGAAGGTCGCCCCGAACGCGAACTCTTTCAACTGGAAACCCAAACGCTCCCGGAGCTCGCCCCCGGCGAAGTCCGCATCCGCAACCATTGGCTTTCGGTAGATCCTTACATGCGCGGCCGAATGACCGGCCTGTACACTTACGTGCCGCCGTTTGAGCTGGGCAAGCCCATGGAAGGCGGTGCCGTTGGCGAAGTCATTGCATCGCGTGACGAGCGCCTGAAAGAAGGCGATCTGGTCGGCCATATGGGCGGCTGGCGCGATATTGCACAGATTTCCTCCGAGAGTGTTCAAGTGCTGCCGGACTTTGGCGTGGACGAACAGGCCTACCTGGGCGTGTTGGGAATGCCGGGCATGACCGCCTGGACAGGGCTTAACCGGATAGCCAACTGTCAGCCTGGCGATAACGTTCTGGTCAGTGCCGCCAGCGGTGCCGTCGGCTCACTGGCGGTGCAATTGGCGAAAGCAAAAGGCTGCCACGTGGTGGGCATCGCGGGCGCGGCCAACAAGCTCGCCTGGCTGGAATCGCTGCATATCGAACCCGTGAGCTACCGTGACCGGAGCGCCGAAGAGCTTGGCAATGCCATCCAGCTGGCCAGCCCCAAAGGCATTGACGTGGTGTTTGAAAACGTCGGTGGCACCTGCCTGGAAGCGGCGCTAAGCCAGTTGAACGAGGGCGCACGGATTGCGGTCTGCGGCATGATTGACAGCTACAACGCCAGAACACCGATACCCGGCCCCAGCAACCTGGCCCAGCTTGTGGTGCGCAAAGCGAGAATGCAGGGCTTCATCGTGACGGATCATTGGCAACATTACCCGGACTTCCTCAAGGAAGTCGCCCCCCAGGTCGTCGCCGGCAAACTCGACTACAAAGAAACCGTCAAAGAAGGGCTGGAAAACACCCCCGATGCGTTTCTGGCGCTGTTCGATGGCGACAATACCGGCAAGATGCTGGTCAAGTTGAATTGATGCTGCATTGAACGTCACTCCCTCTTGTGTATTTAAGCCGCGCCTGGCCTACCAGCGCGGCTTTTTCTTTTCCCTTGTGACTAATGCTGTTGAGAAATACACGAATTCTCTAGACCATTGGTGTATTGACTCTTAAAATAATTAGCGCGCTAAGATTCAGCCGCTTAAAAATTAATGTCGGGGTTCGCACGGCGATCCAGGATTCACGAAAAGGGGAACCTTCATGGAAGACCGCAAGCGGGCAAAATGGCCCGCTATCTTACTTGGCCTACTGCTCATCATCGCGGGCCTCGCCCTGGCGATTGGCGGCGGCAAGCTGCTTAGCCTGGGGGGCAGTGCGTATTACCTGATAGCGGGTATTGCCATTATCACCAGCGGCGTATTGCTGGCCCTGCGCAAGGGAGCCGCCTTGTGGCTCTACGCGCTGGTTTTATTCGCCACCCTGGGATGGGCGCTGTGGGAAGTCGGCCTGGACTGGTGGCAGCTTGTCCCCCGGGTGGCCATTCCCTGTTTGATCGGCATTGTGCTGCTCCTGCCTTGGTGGCGAAAACCCCTCAATTCCCGCGGCGGTAGCGTGGTGCTTGGCCTGGCCGTCATCGCCTCGATTGGCGTCGCCCTGGCCAGTCAGCTTGACGACCCGGACACCGTTGAAGGCACCCTCGATACCCAGCGCAGCGACCATCAGGAGACCGTCAACCCGGCTCAGGTGGCCGGTGACGACTGGCCCGCCTATGGCGGCACCAACGCGGGCACGCACTACTCCAGCCTTGATCAGATCACGCCGGACAACATCGGCGAACTGGAAGAAGTCTGGCGCATTCAGACCGGCGACGAGGCAGGCCCTAACGCGCCGCCGGAAATCACCAACCAGAACACACCGCTCAAGGTGAACGATAGCCTTTACATCTGCACCTCGCACAGCCGTGCGATGTCGCTGGACCCGGAAACCGGCGAGACCAACTGGTCCTTCGACCCGGAGATCAGCACCATGGGCGCGGATGATTTCTCCGGCTGGGCGCATATGACCTGCCGCGGCCTCGCCTATTACGATGCCGGTAGCTATGCCGATAGCAACAACACCCGCGAGACTGGCGCCAACAAGACGGATGGCACCCGCCAGACGGCTGAACTGTTCGATCGCGATGCCTTTGATATTGACCTGGCGTTTCTACTCTTCATGAACCCAGGCAGCGACGCCGGGGATGGCGTCGCGCCCCGTATGCCAAGTGCCGCTGACGTGATGTGCCCGCGCAGGCTCTACCTGCCTACCGCCGATGCGCGCCTGATTGCGCTAAATGCGGATACCGGCGAGCGCTGCGCAGCCTTTGGCAATGACGGTGACGTCGACCTGACGCGCAATATCGGCGACTTTGACCCCGGCGGCTACTATTCTACTTCGCCCCCCACGGTAACCGAGAACCTGATTATCCTCGGCGGCCACGTCACCGATAACAGCTCCACCGATGAACCCTCCGGCGTGATCCGCGCCTTTGACGTGCACACCGGTGAGCTGGTCTGGAACTGGGACAGCGGCAACCCCCACCACACCGAGCCGCTGGACGCCGGTGAAACCTACACCCGCAACTCGCCCAATGTCTGGGCACCGATCAGCGTCGATGAAGACCTGGGCATGGTCTATCTGCCCATGGGCAATGCCACACCCGACCAGTACGGCGCCAACCGAAGCGCCAACGACGAGACCTACAGCGCCGGGCTGGTAGCCCTCGACCTTAAGTCGGGTCAGGTCGAGTGGGTCTACCAGTTTGTCCACCACGATCTCTGGGATATGGACACCCCCGCCCAGCCGGTGCTGATTGACCTCGCCACCGAGAACGGCACCCAGCCAGCGGTCGTTCAGCCGACCAAGCAGGGCAGCCTTTACGTGTTGAACCGCGAAACCGGCGAGCCGATCGTGCCCATCGAGGAAGTCCCGGCCCCACTGGGCGCCGTTGAAGGCGACTGGACCGCCGAGACGCAGCCGCGCTCCGAACTTAACCTGCTGCCGGAGCCGCTCACCGAAAGCGACATGTGGGGCGCCACACCGTTTGACCAGATGATGTGTCGCATTCAGTTCAATTCACTACGCTACGATGGCCAGTACACACCGCCCTCGCTTGAGGGCAGCATTGTCTACCCGGGCAATGTCGGCGTGATGAACTGGGGCGGTGTCGCGGTTGACCCCGAACGCCAGGCGCTGTTCACCGGCGCCAAGTACCTGGCCTTTGTCTCGACGCTGGTTCCCCGTGAAGAGGTCGAAGAGGGCCAGGGCTCGGCCAGCGAACAGGGGCTGCAGGTCAATGCCGGTGCGCCCTACGCCGTCAAACTGGGGCCGCTACTGTCGGTGCTCGGCCTGCCCTGCCAAGCGCCCTCCTGGGGTGATGTGGCAGGTATCGACCTGCAGGAAGCCGAAATAGCCTGGAAGCATCGTAATGGCACCACCCGGGACAGCATGCCCTTCGACTTGCCGATTGGCTTTGAAGTAGGCGTGCCAGCCCTTGGCGGCCCGCTGACGACCGGTGGCGGGGTGTCGTTCCTGAGCGGTACGCTGGATCAGTACCTGCGCGGTTACGATATCACCACCGGTGAAGAGCTGTTCAAGGCTCGCCTGCCCGCAGGTGGCCAGGCGACACCCATGACCTACACCGGGGAAGACGGCCGCCAGTACGTGGTGGTAACGGCCGGTGGCCACGGCACATTCGGTACCCAAATGGGTGACTACGTGATTGGCTACGCGCTACCGGAGTAATTTCGGGTATCCCTGACGAACACGGGCGGCCTCGATGACCGAGGACCGCCCGTTTTTTGCCTCAATGCTTGGCCCTTTAAAAACTGACTTCTACCCCACCATAAACACTGCGCCCCGGCGCGGGCTCGTAGTAGCGGCCGAAACCTGCATTTAAACGCACGTTGGCGTAGTGCTCTTCGTCAAGCAGGTTGCGTACCCCGACATAAGCGTTGAGTCGGGTATCCTCCCCCAGGTGCCAGCCATTGCCCGCGCGCAGGTTCAACAGCCAGTAGTCATCAACCTCTGTCTCGTTGGCATTATCGGCCACCATGTCGCCTGTATACTGGGTTTCCAGCGTGGCAAAGCGATCATCGCGCCCTTCCCAGGTCAATTGGTTGACCCAGGTCTGCTCCGGCAAACCGGGGATACGATTGCCCCCAAAGCGCTCTGTGGGGGTAGAGAAGCGATCAAACTCGTAGCGCGCCAGCGTCAAGGCGCTATCCAGTCGCCATTGGTCGGCAAACTGCCAGCCCAGCGCCAGTTCGATACCATCGCGGTCGGTATCACCGGCGTTTTGGTAGAAAGTGCGATCCCCCTCGTCATACGGCACCAGCTCATCGCGCACGCGCACCGAAAACAGCGTCAGGTCGTAATCCAACGCCAGCGGCGCCAGATAGCCGCGGGCACCCACTTCACGGTTCCAGGCTTTTTGCGGCTCAATCGCCGCATTGAAGCCGCCGCCTTGGGGGTTGGCAAACTCCGAAAACGTCGGTGTTTCAAAGGCGGTGCCGGTATTCACGTAGACCTGATGTTGGGGACGGTAGCGATAACTCAGCCCCGCCGAGCCGCTCCACTCATTAAAGCGGCGGTCGCCGCTCTGGTCGCCGTCGTCCTTATAACGGTCATCCACCTCTAATTCCACCTGATCAAAGCGTGCGCCCAAGGAAAGGGTCAACTTCTCGGTCATGGCCAGGTCGCCCTGGACGAAGGCGCCGGTCGAGGTGGCCGTTTGGGTTTCTTCAGCCAACTGCTCACCGACGACGCCCTGGGGGTTCACATCCTTGCGGAAGCGCTCGTCATCCTGCCGGGCTACCTCGACGCCTGCGATATAACTCAGCGGCAGATCCCCCAAGGTCACCTCATGGTGGTACTCGGCGCTCGCCCCCAGGTAATCCCGCTGGTAGCCGATGCGGCTGTCACCGACGTACGGCAACTGCTGCTCAAAATCCCGCTGGGAGATAAACCCCTTGAGGTATAACTCGCCGGGGCCGGCGGCCAGGTCTTCGTACTGTAACCCCAGCAGTTGCTGGTCCACGTTTTGTCCTGCATCCAGCGCCAGCGAATTCGGCGCGGCCTGATCACGGCCTTCCGCTACTTCATCCGCGTTCAAGGCACCGGGATCCTCCGAGCGCGGGTTGTCCAACAGGTTGACGATGGCGGTCAACGCCCGCTCGCTGCCCAGCTCCCGTCGAAGCTTGGCATTCAACAGGTACTTTTCCGTCGAGCTTTGCTCGCGATAACCATCGACATTGAGTGCCGAGAGGCTAACGTGGTGCGACCAGTCGCCTTGGCTTCCCCCGGTTTGCAGGGACGTTTTACGGTAGCCATCACTGCCTGCCTCGGCGCGCAGGCTCGAGCCGGGGTTATCGCGGCCATCGGCGGTGGTCACATCGATCACCCCACCTGCCGCGTTGCCATAGAGCACCGACGACGGGCCGCGAATCACTTCGATGCGCTCGGCGCTGTCCAGGTCAATCGCATCGAGCTGGGCCTGGCCGTCCGGCAGCGTATAAGGGATACCATCGACCATGACCGTGATGCCGCGCACGCCAAACGGCGCGCGGGCGCCAAAGCCACGAATCGAGATGCGCTGGCCCTGGGCGAAATTATCGCGGTTTTGCAAGAACACGCCGGGCACCCCTACCAGCGATTCATCCAGCCGAACGCGCTGCTGCCCCTGGGCAATGGCATCCGATTCAAGCGTTGAGACGGCCGCGGGGGTTGCATAAAGCTCGCGGGCCAACCGGGGCGCAGTGACCTCAATCGTTGCCATTTCTGTGTCATTGGGCTGTGCCCAGACTGAAGGGGTTAGCAAGCAGCTGGCCAAGCAAACCGAGGTGGTGGTGAGTCTTTTCACAGGGGGTCCCTCCCGGGGCATCAAAAGAGTGTGTACAACAATGCTGCATGACTGGATGGAACGATTTCTTATGGCACACGTCATAACCGACCGTTGGCCTCGCTAGAAGTGCTGGTGATGTCTACAGTTGAAAAAGCTCTCGTTACATTTCCGTAACCGCACTTGCGTGAAAGTGCTTGATAGAGCTATTACCCAGAAAGCAAAGGAGGCTTCATGGCGTTTACTGCGACTGACCCGATCAAGATGATATTTGCGGTCATTTTACCGCCCCTCGGCGTATTTTTTGAGGTGGGTTTTAAAGGACATTTCTGGCTTAACATCCTCTTGACGCTGTTTGGTTTCGTGCCCGGCATCATCCATGCGTTTTATGTGATACTGAAGCACTAGCTTTTCCCAGGTAACTCAAAACCGCCTGAGCATGCGCTCAGGCGGTTTTTTTATGCCTAGCGAACAGTGTCATGTCGCCGCAGATGCAAGGCGTGTACTTTTTCATCCCACCCATCGACCGGCCCTTCCACTGGAAGGCCTGGCACCACCTGTTGAATAGGCAGGGTTGCCACCGGCGGCGGTGCCACGCCCAGCTCGGCCAACCAAGCACCCAACTGCGCCGAGGAACTGGCGTAGACGATACGCCCCAGCCCCACCCAGCCATGCGCCGCTGCGCACATCGGGCAATGCTCGCCGGAGGTAAACACCGTGGCCTCCGCTCGCGCCTCTGGCGTCATATGCTGGGCCGCCCATCGTGCCAGGGCGAATTCGGGATGCTGGGTAGAGTCGCCGCCAGCAATCCGGTTGCGATCTTCAGCCAGCACCTCACCATCGCCACTGACAAGCACACTGCCAAAGGGCTCATCGCCAGCCTTCAGGGCTTCTTCGGCAAGCGCCACGGCGCGTGCCAGGTAGCGCTGCTCTCGCTCATCCAACATGGGCTCTCCTCAACTTGCGTGGTTTTCCAAGCTACCCCTTTGCCGCCGCTGCTGTCGTTTCGTCAGCGGGTTCTTCACTTAACGACTCGCCTTCGCTACGCGCAATAACAGAGGTGCCCACCAGGTCGCCCGTGACGTTGAGCGCCGTACACCCCATGCCGACCAGGGCATCGATAGCGGTCAAAAGCGCAACGGTTTCAATCGGCAGCCCCACCTGGGCAAATACAGTGGCAATCATGATGATGCCTGCACCCGGTACCCCGGCCGTGCCAATCGACACCAGGGTACCGATCAGCACAATCTGCACCATGCTGATAAAGTCCAGCGGCGCGCCGATCACATTGGCGGCAAAGACCGCCGAAATGGCGATACGAATTGCCGCGCCATCCATGTTCAAGGTAGCCCCCAACGGCAGGCTGAAACCATAAATACTTTTGGAAATTCCCAAGCGACGGGCGGCATTGACCGTAATGGGCAAGGTGCCGGAACTACTCTGGGTGGCAAACGCCGTGAGCATCGGCGTGCGCGCTTCGCGGAAGAAAGCGCGCAGTTTTACCCCGAACAGGCTCATGATGCCGCAGTAGATCAACAGATGCGCCGCCAGCGCGATGTAGAGCACAACGACCATATCGCCCAATGACAGCAGCGTTTCCAGGCCCTGGCGGCTCACCGTTTCGGCAACAATCGCAAAGACGCCGATGGGAACGTAATGCAAGACCCCCGACATGACTTTCAAGGTGACCTCGTTCAGCGACTCGATCACCTCATACAGCCGCTCGCCCATGGCATGCTGGCGCGCTGACTGGCGCATTTTCAGCAGCGCGATGCCGAATACCAGCGCCGTAAAGATGATCCCCAGCATATTGAGCTCGGAAAAGGCGCCGATAATATTGTTCGGCACGATATTGAGCAGCGTATCGACAACGCCCGGATTGTCCGGCACCGAGAAACTGGCATCGTCGTCCAGCGTCATGCCGCTGCCTGGGCTGAACAGCGTCGCAACGCTCAAACCCACCATAATCGCCAGTGCCGACGACGCCAGGTAATAGCCGAGCACCTTGCCACCGATGCGGCCCGCACTGCCCTCCCGGGACTGGTTCACGCCCACCATCAGGGTAAACAGCACAATGGGCACAATCAGGAACGTCAACAGCCGCAGGAGCAGATCGCCCAGTGGCGCCAGCCAGGCAGCCACTGTTTCTCCACCCACAAGCCCGACCACGACACCCAGCACCAGCGCGATGGTGACGCGTAAAATCAACGACGCCTGAGAATAGGCTTTCCATATGCGATTCATTGGATGTCCTTTACAGGATTGAATATGTTCGCAATGCTAACATTATAAGCACGCTCATTATTATATCAGTGTGGCATAGCGATATTTGCCCTGAATACGTCGGTAACCTGGAGCACGAATGAACACGATCAATCCGAGCAAGCTGCACCATAGCAAATGGACGGCGGTTCAGCCGCGTAACAAAGAAAAGCACTTCATGGTTACCCAACTGATCCGGGATGAGGATGAGAACGTCGTGGACGTTGTCGTGGAAGCGATCTATTCCCACCGGGAAACGGTCATGCCGTGGCAGCACTTGAGAGATGACAGCGTGTGGAAAATGGGCTGGCAATAACCAATAAGCGCCATGGGGTTTAGAAAAATAAAACCTGAAAGGTTTTGACACCCAAAACGATCCATGGCAATGTGTCGTCAGTGGTTAGCAAGCAGCATGGTTTCAGAAGTGTACGATCTATTTCGGCAGCCTGACATTGTATTCCTTGTTTCACCCGCTACTTAAATCTGGGTAATACCAGGAACTTAATTAAGGCGCTTTTGCGCGAAAGGATCTACATCATGGCAACTGGCACAGTTAAATGGTTTAACGACACTAAAGGCTTCGGTTTCATCGCTCCTTCTGACGGCGGCGACGACCTTTTTGCCCACTTCTCCGAGATTCAAGCCGACGGCTTCAAATCTCTGCAAGAAGGCGCTAGCGTCTCTTTTGACGTTACCCAAGGCAAGAAAGGCCTACAAGCTTCAAACATCAAGCAAACTTCCTAACATCCGTTAGCAGTTTGCCCGAACCTTCCGAGGTTTGGACTACAAGGCCCGCTTAGGCGGGTCTTGTTGCGTTTGGCATCAATGAAAATCGCCTTTAAAGGCGCTCCCACCGCACCAAGCGCACGTCTACCGTCAAGGTTATCTCCCCAAGTGCAGCGGCCTTCTTGCGGCCTTCAGTGGTGGCACGGTAAAAATGCGGCGTCATCACCAGCAAATCGGCAATCGTCTCTGCATCGTCAAGCGCAAGGGTATAGCGCACCGTCTCTGAACCCAGCGACGCGAAACCCGCTGGCGGTTCAGCATCACTTGCCCGCTCCGGTTTTAACGTCGGGTAGATAATATCGCGCAATTCACGCAGATGATCCGACCCCGCCTCGACCTGTAGCAGCAGGCCGCCTGGTTTGAGTACCCGCGCGAACTCGTCAAAGACCGGAAAACCAAACATGCAAAGCACACCATCGAGCGCCCCGCTCTGAACCGGCAGGTTGGCATTGCTGCCCACCACCCAACGGTTGTGCGGTTGCTGTTTATTATGCTGCTTAGCCGCCGCCTGCACGGCCCATTTGGAAATATCCAGCCCCATTAATGCAAGCGACTTCAGGCTCGCCGCCGCATTGGCTAACTCCCGGAGGTAGTAGCCATCACCACAGCCGGCATCCAGGCAACTGAACAACGTATCGCGAGGTAATTTTTGTTCTGCGTGGTCGAACACCGCCCGGCTCACCGCCTCGGCAATCGGCTGATAGTGACCCGCCTCCAGAAACCGACGCCGCGCAGCCACCATCGCCTTGCTATCGCCAGGATCGCTGGAGCGCTTTTGCTGAACCGGCAGCAGGTTCACATAGCCTTGTTTGGCAATGTCGAAGCTATGACCCGCCGGGCAGCACCATGCGCTATCTGACGGTGTCAGTGGCTTACCATCTAACGGGCAGGCCAGCGCCTGAAAAGGGGATGTGTTCATGCCAATAATGCCTTATAGAGAAAGCGAACCAGGCGCAGCATGGTACCGCATCGCTTCAAGAAAGATAGCGGGCAGTAAAGCAGAAGCCACAATTGATAACGATTTGTATTAGACTCTGCATCATGCCATCATTCGTAGCTTTCTCTCCCCGCATGGGCTCCTTGAAAACTGCGGCCATCAGGAAGCTGGAATGACGTGCCATCCACCTAACCGTTGCATGCCGCTATGGCTGCTCGGCATGCTATTGCTCGGCGTTAATATCTGCGCCGCGCAGGGCCTTCAAGACGCCCAACCAAGCGTTGATGATACTGACGTGCCCCTTCCTTCTACGCCACAACGCATTGTCACCCTTTATCAAGGCGCGACTGACAGCGCCGTGGCGCTCGGCATCACCCCGGTCGGCGTTGTCGAGTCCTGGCTGGAAAAACCCATGTACCGCTACCTGCGCGATGCCCTTTCCGATGTCGACTACGTGGGCCTGGAAACCCAGCCCAATCTGGAGAAGATTGCCTGGCTTGATCCGGACCTTATCGTCGCCACCCGTTTTCGTCATGAGCGGGTGCTTCCGATACTCGAGAAAACGGCACCCACCGTCGTGGCTGGCCCGGTGTTCGATTTCAAAGCAAGCCTTTCACTGATCGCTGAGGCGACCGGCCGGGAAAACCGTGCCCGCCGCTTACTCAGAGAGTGGGATCAGCGTGTGGCGGATTTTCGCCATAAAATGCGTCGTTCGGGCCTGGCCTGGCCTCAAAAGGCCGCCGTGGCACGTTTCAAGAGTGACCACCTGCGCCTTTATTCGTCGGGGTTTGCCGGCTCGATTTTAAGCGAGCTGGGCTTTCAACAGCCTGACGCACTCAAGGCCCAGGGCTGGGGAATGAAGCTGACCAGCGAGGAAAACATTCCCGTCATCAACGCCGACGTCATTTTTGTGATACTGGAGCCCGACGACCCGGCCATCATGGAGAACTACCGCCACTGGAGGTCACACCCCCTATGGCAGCGACTGGACGCGGTACAAAACGACCGTGTGTTTGAAGTCGATACGGTGAACTGGATCATGGGCGGCGGCATTCTGGCCGCCAATGCGATGCTGGATGATCTTTATACCCATTACGACCTCACGCCTTCGCCATCTCAATCGTCGCGCTCATGCCGCGCACGTCTGAACGACAACATGGAGCCCGTTCGATGCTGAGCGGGCAAGCTGCCAAAGTCGCGGGGCTATGCACGGGCGGGATACTCATGCTGACCGCCTTTATCGCCAGCCTCATGTCGGGCCCTACCGATATACCGCTAGCCGCCTTGTTGACCTCTCTGAGTGACTACGACCCAACGCAGGTGGCCCATATTGTCCTGCGCACCGAACGCTTGCCCCGCGCGGTGATCGCCGCCCTGGTGGGGGCAAGTTTAGCCATTGCCGGGGCGCTGATGCAGACCCTGACACGCAATCCTTTGGCCTCCCCCGGCATTCTGGGGATTAACGCCGGGGCGATGTTTTTTGTCGTCGTCGCCGTCTCGTTACTACCGCTGCATACGCCTGCGAGCTATGTTTGGGCAGCATTATTGGGCGCCCTGGTTGCTGCCGGATTGGTGGTCGTCCTCAGCCGCGGCCGTCAGGGGGAACTTCCCCCGCTACGCGTATTGCTTGCGGGCGTGGCCGTTACCGCCATGTTTGTGTCGTTCAGCCAGGGGCTATTGATACTCGACCAGCAAAGCTTCGAAAGCGTCTTGTATTGGCTGGCCGGTTCCGTCGCGGGCCGGGAACTTTCACTGGTGGCGCCCCTGCTCCCGCTGTTCGGCTTTGCCCTGTTGCTGTGTGGTTTGCTGGTAAGACACGCCAACGCCCTCATGCTGGGAGACGACATGGTCGCGGGGCTCGGGATGCGGGCAGGCACCATCAAGCTGTTACTTGGCCTGATAGTGATTCTGCTGGCGGGAAGCTCGGTGGCACTGGCGGGTATGATCGGCTTTGTGGGGTTGATCGTGCCGCACATGGCGCGTGGCCTGTTTGGCGTCGACCACCGCTGGCTAGTACCCGCCTGCGCGCTACTGGGGGCGAGTTTGCTGCTGTTGGCCGATATCGCATCGCGCGTTTTGATGCCGCCTCAGGAGATTCCCGTCGGCGTGATGACCGCCCTGATTGGCACGCCCTTCTTTATCTATCTGGCGCGGCGACAGCAGGCCCAATGATGACCTCTTCCAGTGTTTTGCAACAGCAACACAACCTGACGAGTGATCGTTTTTGGGCCATCACCGGGCTGCTTGCGCTGCTTCTGGTCGTCAATATGGGGATATCGCTCAGCCTGGGCAGTTTTCCGACACCGTTTGCAAACGTACTGCACGCACTCGTTTCACCGCAAAAAAGCGATATTACGTTTATTATCTGGGAGCTGCGTTTGCCGCGTATCGTGCTGGCCGTTTTGGTGGGTGCCGCGCTGGCGATTGCTGGCGCGATTCTTCAGGGCATTGTGCGCAACCCGCTCGCCTCGCCTGATGTTATCGGCATAACGAGTGGTGCCTCGCTGGCAGCGGTCGTGTTTCTGAGCCTGTTAAGTACCTATCTAGGCAGCCAATGGCTCCCGCTTGCTGCCTTGAGCGGCGCGTTTTGTGCCGCGTTGCTAGTGTTCTTTCTGGCCTGGAAAGGCGGCGTCAGCCCTTCGCGGATGGTGCTGGTGGGCATCGGGCTTTCCGCCGCCATGGGCGCGGCAACGACGCTATTGATCGTGATCAGCGATGACGCGGCCGCCATGGTGGCCTACGTGTGGCTCACCGGCAGCCTTTATGCCGCCCAATGGCAGGATGTAGCGGGCATGCTGCCCTGGTTGCTGGTTGCGGTTCCGCTATGCCTTGGCTACGCAAGGCAGCTCGATACCATGGCGCTGGGTGATTTAGTCGCCCAAGGACTCGGGATAAACCTGCTCAGAAGCCGCCTGATACTGATGACCTGTAGCGTGGCACTGGCAGGCGCTGCCGTTGCCTTTGCGGGTGGCTTGAGCTTTGTTGGCTTGATGGCCCCTCATATAGCCGCCAAGCTGGTGGGCCGTCACTTTGTCAGGTTGGTACCGACATCCGGCTTGATCGGGGCATTGATCGTGCTCAACGCCGACCTGCTAGGACGGGTGGCCTTTTTACCCCGTGACCTGCCAGCAGGCATTTTCGTTTCCGGTATTGGTGCGCCCTTTTTCGTTTACTTGCTGTATAGAACTCGCCAACGCCGTTATTAAGACAACCATTCGTGAATAAAAAAACGGCACCCATGGGGTGCCGCCAATCAGCTTGCTAGTTAAGAAAACATTTCAGTTCAGAAATCCAACTGGTAGCCCAAGGTGAAGGTGCGCCCCCGGCCGGTGAAGTAATACTCGTCGCTGACACGGGCCGACTGTGAGTAATAGGTGAGGTAGTCTTCATCGGTGACATTTTCAACGCCGACGGACATGCGTCCCGCGGGCAGTCGATAAGTCAGCGAGGCATCCACTAACCCATAGCCGTCAAAATCAAGTTTCGGGTCATCGACGCTCCGATCGAAGTAGTAACGGCTCTGCAAGCGAGTCGACACTTTATCGTTCCAGGTAGCGCTCCAGCCCAGCTTGAGCGTATCCGGTGCGATATTGATACCGGTCAGCTCGGTCTCCACACGGCCATCACCGTCCTGATCCGACTCACCTTCGGCGTGGGTGTAGGAGAGCGACAGGTCATGATTGTCCGTTACCTGCATATCGCCGGTAATCTCGACACCCTGGATCTCGGTCTTTTCGCGGTTGCCCACCCAGGTGCCGTTTTCCTCCGTAAGACGCTGACCGAAGTCCGCGTTCGACTGGTAGTAACTGACCTCCAAGCCGTAGCGGTCCCAGTCGAATCGCGCGCCCACCTCGCGGTTATCGGTCACGATAGGCTGAAGCTGGATCAGATCATCAACGTTCTGCCCCGGCGTGCTGATACCACGAAGCACCCTGCCCACATCGGGCATACCAAACCCTTCGGAGTAGTTGGCGTAAAGCTGGGCCCAGTCGGTGGCCTGATAAACGAGACCTGCGTTGAACAGCGTCTCGTCAAAGCTGGGCTTACCGCCCTCAACGGTCACGTTATCCTGGGTGACATTGTCGCGATCGATGCTTTGATAGGTATCCACCTCAAGATCAGCATGCTCGTGGCGAACCCCAGCGTGCAGGGTGAGCGACTTGGCCAGTTCAAACTCGCCCTGGAGGAAAGGCGCAATATTATCGAATTGGCTTTCCGGCACGTAGGTACGCCCGGTTTCCACCAGCATCTGGCGCGTCTCGTCGCGGAGGATATCCAATCCCGCGGTCAGTCCCAGCCGATCCCCCAGCAAGCCATCGCGGTTGACGGTGAACTTGGCCCCCACCTTGTCGGACTCAGTGCGCGTTTGGTCGTACTGGGTGTCACCGGCGCTATCCAGGTAAGGGAAGTAAGGGGTTGTGGCAAAGCGGGCGCGGAAGCGCTGATGATAAACCTGTGCATCGACCTCGTTGCCAAACCAGTCCGCGTGGGCGTAGGAAAGCCGCGCCGTGGTGACCTCATTGAAGCCAGGCTCACCATCACGCGTGCCCTTGATCGCCGTCGTGGGAACACCCGCATCGCGATCACCTGGCTTCGGCACGTAATCGTTGCTTTCTTCCAGATCAAAATGGTTGAGCGACAGCTCAAGGTTCTGATTGTCGTCTATCCAGTACCCCAGTTTGCCGAATAGATCGTAGCTTTCAGAGTTCTGCAGCTCGCCGGGATAGGCAATACCGACAATGTCGTCGTTGCCATCGTAAAAGACGCCCCGCTCCTGGCGGGTGGCAGCAGCGACGAAATCCCAGTCACCCTGCTGGCCGCTTATGCGGTAGTCCAGCTTATGGCCGATGCCGTCGGACTCGAAGTCGTCGTCCGTCGTCAGGCTGACGCCCGCATGTTGACTTATCCCGCCACCTTCGGCGCGCCGGGTAACAAAGTTAATCAGCCCGCCAGTGGCGCCCAGGCCGTGTTCCGCGCTGGCGCCGTGAATCACCTCAATACGCTCGACCATCGACAAGTCAATGGTGTAGCTATCACGCGAGCTGTCGCGCAACGGGTTGGACTGCGGCACACCGTCGACCAGAAAAGCGGCATCCCGGCCACGAAAGGTCTCACCTGCATTAGACAGTTTTTGGCGACTGGGGGAGTAAGACGGAATCAGGTTGCTAAGCACCTGGCCAGGGTCACTACTGATGGCCATCTGCTGCTCAATCTGTTCCCGGCTAATCACCGTGACTTTTTGCGGCGTTTGGCCCGCCTCGCTCTTGCTCCGGGTTGCGGTGACGACCATGGGTTGGCTTTCGTCCGCAGTGCTTATCGCAGTGCCGGTGGAAGAGGCCTGCTGAGCGTAAACGTGACTGGCAGCCACCAAACCGATAAACGAAACGGTCGGCCAAAGCACGTGATGCTTATTGACGTACATCTTCTTCTTATCCCCTTTTTTTGCCTGAAGAACCCTTGCTAATACAACTCAACACTAAATGAGAATAGTTATATTATGCATATAAGAAGGCATTGGGTCTACCAAGCAGCTATAAGCAATTCGGCATCATGCAACGGCTTTAGCCGACGATTTTTACTACTAACCCGCTCAAAAGGGCATTAAAAAAGAAGTAATCGCTAACTTACAATGCTGATAATATTGAAAATGAGAATGTTTTGTCTTACGGTGCAGGCTGTTTTGATAACCCGTGAATGCCCATGCCACTCGCATCAGCCCCGCATGCTCGATTAACCGGCGAAGCCCTTTACGCTGGCTATGACACCAAACGCGTACTCAATGGCGTGGATATCGCCGTGGCAGAAGGAAAACTGACCGCCCTGCTGGGCCCCAACGGAAGCGGTAAATCAACCCTGCTGAAGACACTCGCCCGAACGCTGACACCCAGCGCCGGGCAGGTATATCTGGATGGAAAAGACATTCATCGCCGCAATACCCGCGACGTGGCAAGGCAACTGGGCATTCTTCCTCAAGGCCCCATTGCCCCGGAAGGGCTGAGCGTGCGGCAGCTGGTCGCCATGGGACGTTTTCCGCATCAAAGCCTATGGCAAAAAGACGCCCAGCAGGATGCCCGCGCGGTCAACGACGCCATGGCTTATACCCACGTAACGGAATTTGCCGAACGTAACGTTGATGCGCTTTCCGGCGGCCAACGCCAGCGTTGCTGGATCGCCATGGTACTGGCGCAACAAACCGACCTCTTGCTACTTGATGAACCCACCACCTTTCTTGACCTGAAAGTACAGGTTGACCTGCTGGAGCTGCTTTCACGCCTCGCCCACGAAAAAGGCCGCACCCTGCTACTGGTCCTTCACGACCTGAACCTGGCAGCGGCCTACGCCGACCACCTGGTGATGATGCGAGACGGCCAGATCGTCACCAGCGGCGCGCCTGACGAGGTCTTTACCGCCGCTAACCTCAAGCGTGTTTTTGATCTGGACGCCCAGGTGATCCAGGACCCGGAAACTGGGCGCCCGGTTTGTGTACCGCGCCCAGCAGCGCATAAAAAACCCGGCGGTTAAGCCGGGTTTATAGCGACGCGTCAAAGGTTTACCAATTATATTTCAGGCTGCCGATCACGCTGCGGGATTCGCCGTAGTAGCACCAGTAGTCACAACTTGCGACGTACTCTTCATCCGTGACGTTATTGACGTTGAGCTGAGCCGTCCAGCTTTCATTGATGTCATAACTCACCATGGCATCTCCCACGGTATAGTCAGACACCGTGGCTCTGGTTGTTCCATCGATAGACTCGCCCACATGACGAATACCCGCGCCCACTTTTAGGCCATTCAGTGACGTCCCTTCGAAATCATAGTCCAGCCACGCGGACGCCATATAGCGGGGAATCAGCGCAGCTCGGTCATCGTCTTCATCACGCGCATCTGTGTAGGTATAGGCCGCTGTCAACTTGAGAGCATCCGTGAGATAGCCCACACCTTCGAGTTCGAAGCCGCTCGAGGTTGTCTTACCTCCTTGCTCCTGTTCCCCGGCAGGCTGGGTGACAAAAGAGTTGGATTCCTCAATGTCGAACACCGCCGCGCTAACATAGCCATCCCAGTTCAGTGGTGCGTACTTGATACCCGCTTCCCATTGCTCACCTTTGATGGCTTCAAAAATCGCGCCATCAGTATCGCTAGTATTAGCACTTGGCCTGAATGACTCGGTGTAGCTGAGATACGGGCTCACCCCGTTACTCCCTAAGTACATGACACCGCCAGAGAAGGTTGTCTCGGACTGGGTTTCGTCAACCGTGACATCTGTTAGTCCGTCAAAGTTCTTCACATCCGCGCTATCATGGCGGACGCTACCGAGCAGTACCCAACGGTCATCAATACGCAACTGATTCTGAACATAGAAGCCCAACTGATCCTTGTCGATCTCACGTTTTGTTAACTGATCGCTCGGAACCGTTGGAAAATCTCCTTGTGGGTCGAATAGGTCGACCGAATCAGCGGCCCCATAATTGAAACTGTCATACTCCTTACCATCCAGACTCAAATCCTGATAGTCCACCCCGATTAATAGAGTATTTTCCGTACGCTCGGTATACCAATTACCAATCATACGATTATCGATAGTGAAGCTATCGATATCACCGTCACGCTGTAAGTGACCGCGATAAGCGGTACGGCCGACTGAATAATTTACGTAGGTACTGCGCAGATCCAGATCGAGATGGCTGTAGCGAAAGTCTTGCTCAAACTCCCAAGTGTCATCGACACGATGCTTGAATTCGTATCCGATGCCCGTCTGAGTATGCTCGTCCTTGTCGTAGCCGGGCGAACCGTAATTGGTCTGAGGATCCACTTTGCCAAAGGGTGTGTCCTCCAAAGTGCCATAGGCAAGCTTGAATGGATTGACGGGCACCCCGTCGTCCTTCTGAAAGCTGGCCAACACCGTCAGTTGCGTATCATCCGAAACATCCCACTCGAGGCTAGGGGCAAAGTAGATACGCTCATTATCGGTGTCATTCAGATCTCCATCGCGTTCCTTGTACAGCCCCACGAAACGGTAGCGTACATCGCCGCTCTCTGTCACCGGCCCCGATGTATCAATGCCTAACTGGCGGTGATCACGGTTGCCAGCCTGAATCTCGAACTCACCACGCGGCTCATCGGTTGGACGCTTGCTTACCGCGTTAATCAGCCCCCCAGAAGGTGCTTCACCATACAGAATCGATGCAGGGCCTTTGAAAACTTCGACTCTTTCCAAACCATACGTTTCTGGTAACCACTGGTAGTAACCGGTGCGATAGAGACGAAGGCCATCCAGATAGGTCGCTTGGTCAAAGCCCCGAACTTTAAACCAGTCCGTGTTGTTGTCCGACCCATAGTGGCCAGAGAGCACACCTGAGCGGTAGCGGAAAGTTTCATCCAACTGCTGAACGTTACGGGTTTCCAGTTCTTCGCGGTTAACACTGGACACAGCCCGAGGCGTTTCAAGTAGGGGCGTATCCACCTTCAACGCCGTAGCAGTAACCACGGTGGTGCCAGTATCCACCGACTCTTCCTGAGCCAATGCAGCGAGCGGCGCAAAACTCAGCACGCTACCGAGCGATAGGGTAAGTGAACGTCGCATAGCAACAGCTAGGGGACGTCGCGCGAAAGGAGTAGTGTTCTGGAGCATGAAGAGGACCTTGGGATGTGGAGGAAGCGTATAATTATAGTAAGACGAATGATACGAATTTTTATTACGCTTCACAATGGCAGCCCAGCTGCATTACTGCTTATGGTTTCAACGCTTCATGGGAGAGATTTGTTAGAAGCTGCTCGCACTATTAGGGATAGTCGAGCTCACCTTCTCGACGTGCTGTTGCAGCTTCCTCACCAAGCTACGTGACCTCGGCCGCGAAACCGTCACCCACTGGCTGGATGACAACTTCGACACCATCGGCGAGCGCTCGAGTGTCGATCTTCGCCAGATTTTTCAGGGGATTGGTGCGCAGCATCAGGGGTAGGGAAAGAAAGCGTTTATCAAGAACCATCCGTATTAGGAGGCTTATCAGCTCTAGCAGGCACTTTGAGCTCGATGCCTCCCGCGTCTGCGAATCGATCCCGTATGCGACTCCCAAGCCCTGCATTCTGTGGCTGGTAAAGTGCTTTGCGTAGAATGATGCGAACCTCCTCTTCCATGGAATGACCATGCATCTCTGCCTGTATACGCAGTTGGGACTTGAGCTGTTCGTCAAGGTTACGAATGGTAATTGATGCCATACCAGCCTCCTTAGATGCCTAGCATAGGCTCAATGAATTTATGTCGGCTGCAACGTTTGCCATGTCTAACCTCATGGATACAAAGAGCAGAATCTAGAGTGTGGAGCTGTTCAAGCTGAAGGGAGGTGAGGTCACTTCACCCAACAACGAGCTACCCAGTAGCGAAGCGAGAGCAGGAAAATAAAAAAGAATGGGGTCCAACGAGCGACAGGTGGCCGCGAACCAAGGGCTCATAATCCCGTGCTTTCGAATATGCATATTGAAATGGTGGGCCCAGTCCGACTTAAACGGACGACCAAGAGATTATAAGTTCGCTTTTAAAACAATAAGTTACTGACACACAAGGAAAACTGACCGAAATCTAGAGAAAGGTACAGTTCTTTGGAATCAGTAGGTTAACGAAGGTTGGGGATAGCATACGAAGCTGATGTGTGTACCGGTGGTGTACCAAATTTTTCCCCTGCGTTGCTATGCCCCGCTCCAAATTGCTGTGCCTCCGGTAGCTCAGGACTCAAAATTCACCATGCTACTTCTGAAACGGTAGAATATCCGCTCGGGTAGCTCGACCTGACCTTACGGCATTATGCTTGAGCTTGAGAGGGACCACGTTATCTCCAGCCTCAGGCTGCGCGCTCAGGTAGCCAGGGCGTAGGCTACAAAGCATCTCAATGGTTTCTGGCGGCAATCCAATCTGATGCACCAGCTCAGCACGTTCAAAAATTCCGTTATCAACCAATAAGTGAGCACCGCGCATCATCAGCTTAGGCTGCTCGAAGGCAAAAGCATCATCTCCTGGCTCACCTTTCGTCCATTTGCGCGCCGAACGCCCTTTCCATAGCCTTAATTCGAGTTGTTCAGTGAGAAGTGACAAATCTCGGCAGCGTACGATCATTGAAGCTACCGAGGCTTTCCAGCGCGGCTTAAGTGAAAGTAAATTATCGAGCGTAGGCCACACCACCTCTTGAGAGAAGCTTTCAGGCGGCATCAAAAAGGCACTAGCAAAGCGGTGTGCCTGAGTTTCTAAAAGGTCATAAAGATCTTTTTTTACATATTGGGCAGCCGGAATTTTGGAGTGAAGAACGACATGCCCCAGCTCATGCGCTGCATCGAAGCGATTGCGAATCGGATTTGCTTTGTCTTCAGCGATAAGCACATACGGACGACCATCCAAAACAGACACATGGGAAACACCATCCATTTTGACGTGACCCAGCGTTGCACGAGTGCAAATGATCCCGGCATTCTCCATCACTTGGATAACATTCGGGATAGGAGCCGTACCGAGCTTCCAGTTCTCGCGGCACTCCCGTGCGATTTCCTCGATTTCCTCGTCGCTAATCAACTGGCAATCGTCAACATCTAGCATTGGCACATTGACTTCCGGCCACTCCATCGCATCCTGGAAGAAGTCAGAGATCTCTTGGAGCCAATTCAAGTATAGCTGGGACCTTTCACGTGCCTGCTTGTGAGCAGTCGCTTGGGAACGGAAAAAATAAGGGCGGTGTTTCTCTTCGACTGCAGTGGGCACAGGCCTCAAAAACCACATGCGAGAAACACTAAACACGCGACACAGGCGATCAAATGACTCAGCCTCAGGCAGCTGGGCACCTTTTTCCCAAGCCGAAAGGGTACTGGAAGAGCGGCCAACCTGCTCTCCCAGTTCCGCTAGGGTTAAATTGTGGACCGTGCGCAACTGGCTCAACCGCTGGCCCTGGAAACCCTCAACCCCTGTTCTCATGTTACTCGCTTCCACCTTCTTCACTTTGGTCCTCAGACTCGGCGTGGCGCATCCTATCACGCAGGGTCGGGTAGGCGACATCAGGAAGCTCCCCTTCCTCATCATAGTACTGCCAGAGCTGACCTACTTCTGCCCATAGGTGATAGCGTGACCGGTGGTCACTATAAGGAACGGCGATCACATAGCCCAACGGGCTGCTATGATCCCCTTCAGTCCACTTAGCCGAATGTGGTAACAACAAGGCATGAAGCGAGTCTTCGTTTGGACCAAAGGGTGGCACAAAGGGAGCAAAAAAATCAGGATGTTGCTGCTGCAACCGCTCGTTTTCCACACGAAGGTCACGCCGAAACTTGGCCTCCCGGACTGGAGGAACCCTGTCTACCGTCACGATGCTGGTTGTGATCTGTAGAGAACCGGCACGTATAAGCGCGTAGTGACCGCCGGCTGGGCGTGTGGCTCGGTTGATCACCTCGAAGCCCTCCCCTCCTGACAACCCCAGCAGCGCCTCCTGCACCATGTAGTGGTGGGATTGCGGACCAGGCCCTGCCAAAGGCACATTCTGATAGGTAGCTTTGAGGTGGCGGTCACTCTTGTTGAAAGCCGCTTCGATGCTCTCAAGCATGCTCTGCAGGTGGTGGCGAGGCAGCTCTTGGCAGATGAAGCGACTGATTTCTTCTTGGTTCACAGCGGTTCCTCAGGAAGCGAATTCGGCAATACGGATTATAGGACCATTTTTTCCGGTTATCCACACCATCCGACCATTCCTTGCAGTCACTATACGCGTTGGGGTGTTAAGCCAGTCTCTGGTACGTCTCTCGGCTGATGCTGATCGCTCCGCCAGGAGCTGCAACGCCCCGCGACAGCTTCGCAGTGCCTCGTCGCGGGGTTCCAGCGGTAGGTAAGCTAGGTCGATATCGACCGATCGGCGGGGTAATGGCTGCACAAAAAGGTTAATGGCCGTGCCGCCCTTCAGGGCGAAGCAAGGCTCGTCATTGAGGAATGTCAGCAGCGAGACCAGCAGCCTGACCTGTTCGTGGTAGCGAGCTTCAATCGGCATGCAGGAACGCCTCCGGCACCGTAACGTGATATTCCCTGTCCAACCTGCCCCCCTGGCAGAGTTGCCGCTTGCCTTTGCCGAGGTCCAGTCGACCCGGTTCCAGTCGACCGTACCAGGTATGCCCGGCGTGGCGGGCCAACACAAGGAAGGCACGTTTGATTCTCACCGAGCGGCACCCCTCCAGCAATACCTGAAGTCGGCGCGGGCGCAGCGTATTGAGGCCGCCGAAGGTGTCCACCAGATCACTGCCGAATAGCAGCTCATTCGGCGTCACGGCGATCCACTCCAGGACCGCTCGCTCGGGGGTCGATACCTGCAAGTTGAAGGCCCTGCCATCCGGCGCGTAGTCCGTGAAGCTACCGGGAAGCTGCACTGGCAGACCCTTTTCAGAGTGGAGCACCATCCGCCCTGCCCACTCGGCATCACTCAACCACCGGGGCAGCCGAACGGATTCCTTGCCATAAAGTTGCGTTGTACGCTCCCCCATGGGCAGATAGTGGGCAAAGCCATGCAGGGCCAGGGCCGTCTGGCCACCCGGCCAAAATGGTGGCATCCCCGAGCCGTCGCTCGCCTGCAGGGCGAAAACAGCGCTCTCCCAGGTAAGAGGCTCCCCCGCTTGGCAGTAGGCGCCGTGCCCCACGCGTTGCAGCCAGCCACTGCTGGCCAGCTTACGCGCCTGATCAGATGTGACGCCGTGCGACGCCAGCCAGGCGGTCGTCACGACAGCGCCATACGGGATCTTTTGCAGCAGATAGTTTATTTTCACGTTAAAAAGCGGCCTTAAATTCCGTCTTCAGAGTGAATAATAAACCAAAGCGGTTTATCTTCACACACAAAATCGCCATTAATGGCCGCTTTTAGAAAGGAATTTAAACCGAAAGCTTAGTCTCCGTTCCTGCTTGAGCCCAAATTCAGCGGGAGGAAGCCAGGCAGAGAAGGCCGCTGCAGAGAACAAAGTGGCCACACATCACATTAATCCTGATAGCGCGTGTACTTTTTCGCACTTCCCTTCACTTGGTCGGCGGGATATTTCTCCGCATTCTTCTCCATCTTCGCCCAGCATGCCGCTTCGATATCCACGCCAAGCTTGCCCGCCAGCCGAATCAGGTAGAGCTGCACATCTGCAATTTCGTCACGCACGGCGGCTAGTTGCTGCTCGTCCAGCTCTTTGGACTGCGCCTCGGTAAGCCACTGGAAGCATTCCTGCAGTTCAGTCGCCTCCACCGTCAGCGCCATGGCAAGATTCTTGGGCGAATGGAATTTATCCCAGTCTCGCTCAGTAGCGAACTGGTCCATGGCGTCGTGGAGCTTTTTGAATGTGTCTGACATGAGGGATTCACCTGGTTCTGCTGCATTGGATTGCTGTGAGCATGCCTACTCTGCTGCTGGTTATCCAGCAGACATAGGAAATAGGTGTTCATCAGATCGCCCACCTCCTCACAGCACAGATAGGAATTCGCCGATGACCTTCAGGTCTTCAAGCTCGTCCTCGAGCACGATGTCCTTGTAGCCGAAGGCGTTGGTCTGGGGCTTCAGAACGATGCGCTGGTTTACAAACTCGCCGTACTCCTCGACCTTCTCGCTCTGGTACAGCTTTATCGTAAAGCTGCCACCGTGGTCCGGGTCCTCGATGGCGCGATGCTGCACCACAACGACTTTGCCCTGCCGCGTGCCGCCTGGGTTGGCACGAAACAGGCACCAGGCGCCATTGGGGATGCGCCGATTCATCGACTCTCCCACCACCCGGCTGACGAACAGGTCAGAACTCGCTCTTATATAGTCCGGCAGCTCGACCCAGTGCTCAGCTTCTGCGATCTGCATATCGCTGAACTCTCCGGCGGCGATGCTCAAGTCGTAGACGGGCACATGGCGCTCGAACGGAGCGGCCTCGTCACGCGTCACGATGGAAAGATGCAAGCCATCCAGCATCTCGTCATCCTCAGACACGTCCAGTCGCTCGGTCGCTTCTTGAGATTGAACAAAGGACTCGAAGTACTCACGAGTCTCAGGGTCCGTGGCATATACGTAGCAGCCCTTCTGGCCCCGCGTCATCAGGGTGCGATAAGTATTCTTGATGATCTGGTCGGCCTGGGCACGGGCATGCTCTGGCTGTTCCTTGAGCATTTTCTTGTAGCCATGAACGGAGCGGTCCTGACCTGCCCTCTCAGCCGCATCTGTCACCACGCGGCCATCACGAATAACAAAGTCGTCGCCGATGATGACACCGACGTAGTCGAATTCGAGCCCCTGGCAGGTGTGTATACAGCCTACTTGATCGACAGAATCATCGGCGATGGCCCACAGCATGCCGTCATCGTCGAGGTTCCACTGGGCCGCGAAGCCATACTCAGGGAAGACAATGTCCATGGCCTGCTTGTCCTTCTTGCTCGCCCAGGGCCAGCAGTACCCCGCAACCATGCGCGCTTTGTTAGCCTTACGATTCTTGTCGAGAATGGCCTGACGCATCTCACTCGGGTCATCAAACACTTGGAACTCGTAGTCGATGTCATCCAGATCGGTGTTGGCCGTAGTGCGAATCTGAAGAGCATGATCAAGCCAGGCTAGGTAGCCATCCGAACCGTTGCAGCGAAATTGCGACGCCAACTCTAGCTCGTGGACATCGGCTCCGCACTCCGCTGCTCGCCGCCTAATCTCTTCAACCGTCCCCACATCCTTCAGCGTCACGCGCTGAGCCTCATCAATGAAGAAGATGGAGAACCGTGACGCGGCGATTACCTCCCTGATCTGGCTCTCGCCCAGGTTCTGATACATGCCGGACTTTTCGTTCAAGCGATGCGCTTCGTCCACGATCAAGGCATGGAAGATGTCTGGCTCAGCGTTGACGTAGCTACCCGAGCCCTTGAACAGGTTATCGATGTGGGTCTTCTTGCGTGTCCCGGTCAGTTTTTTCTTGAAGACCTCTCGAGGGGCCGAGTTGCGCGACACGTACTGCGTCATCATCTCCCGGTTAGTCAGCTCCACCAGCAGGTTAATAGCCACCACCGACTTGCCTGTGCCCGGCCCACCTTTGACGATCAAGCACTGCTTGTTGCCACTATCTGCCCGGTGGGCTAGATCAAGCGCGGTTTCGTAGACCAGTTTCTGCTCGTCAATCATCAGGAACTCGGCACTGCCCCGCATCATCGACGCCAGCGCATCTGCCAGGTTTTTGCTCGGTTTGATCACACCGTGTTCGATGCGATACATGATGTTGTTACTGTCACCGAATTTTATGTGCTGGCTCAGAAACTCCGAGAGTTTCAAGGCTTCCTGCGAAATGAAAACCGGTGCTCGGCTCGTATGGTGCTCGTAAAAGGGATCATTGATAGCGTCCGCCTGCTTCATGTTATGCAAGTAGGCGCAGGGCACCAGACGGATTGACTCGGAACGCACTGTCTCGTTGTAATCCTCTATCAGCGCGCCATAAGACCATGCCTGATAAGACGGATGGTTAGTCTCACGTATTCCGCCGCCCAACTGGGTACGCACAATGGCGTCCTTCTTCGTCACCTCGACGGACTGCCACTGTTTCAGTTCAACGATGACCGCTGCATCGTCCCGCTGATGATTCTTGCCGGTAAGGATGAAATCCACACGGCGATTGGTCAGCGGAATGTTGTACTCGATGGCCACTCCCGCCGATGCGGGAATGCCCTCATCAAGCAGAACGCTCATCATGAAACGAAGGGAATTCTCCCAGGACGTCACCTCGCTGCGGGGCGAGTTGCGGCTCAGCTTGCGTGAAACTTCATTCTCTATGATGTCGCTAATGGCGTTTGCACGTACGGCATCGATGAATTGCTGTTTGGTGGAGCTATAGACCAGCATCGGCCAGACATTCCTAATGTGTTCAACAGGAGCATGCACGAAAGCGTTGTGAAATCCATTAACGCACACGAATTTTCAACAAGATAACGCGATGGTAGCGACACTAATAGGATAGGAGAGTAAAAAATAAAAGGGGAGAATAGCGCTATGGATTGACCGCGGCAGCGAAAATAAAAAGGCTGCAAAAGCCTAATATCTTACTGACAATAAAGAGGGAGAATGGTGGGCCCAGTCCGACTTGAACGGACGACCAAGGGATTATGAGTCGGCTACTATAACAATAAGTTACTGACAAATAAAGGAAAGTAGCCGTAATTTAGAAAAAGGTACTGTTGTTTAGAATCAGTAATTTAGCGAAGTTAGAGGATAGCATGCGAAGCTAGTGGATGTACCGATGGTGTACCCTTGGCGCGCCCACAGCTACCTTTCATTCAGGTAACCTATGTTTACGGAAGACCCTTGATATTCAGATTCATTTGCTGAGACAAGCTCAGGCGAAAGAGTTGCCTCCAGAGCATACAGGGTATATGTCAACGCTGGAGAATAATGTGAAGGCTGCGAGACCACACCTGGATCCCCCTCTTCTGGTGCATCAATTCAGAGCTGTGGTTCAAATTTCAGCAGATTCAGACAACGTCCTGCCCTTCAGTAGTCTTCACTATACTGTTACAGCGAAGACCTACGGGCTGGTGCAGCAGTTTGTGACACTATGAACGCCTATCCAGAACAGCCGTTATGGAGCAAAAGGGTGTGGCTGGCTTTATTGATTCGAGTCGCGTGCCAAACCGAGGCGGGGCAAATGCTGGGGCGATCTCAACAAAGAAAAAATTACTGCATCAGTCAATTGGCTCGAACAACCAAGCACTAGCCGCTTAAGGTATGCAGAAACTAGTAGGCATTACAGGGCAAGGCAAATTTAAAATGTATACATCTATTGTCGCGGGATAGACATGGTAGAAGAGAGCATGATACCTAAATAAGACTAGCTGCTCAGATATAATCAACAATAATTATCACTTGCAACACTTACAACCATTAGCAGGGTTTCTATCAAAAAGGGGTAGTATGACTGACCTTAGATTACATAAAGCACAGATGCCCGCATACCTCGACAAGGAGATATCATCGGTCGATCAGGACAAATTCGGCCATGCCCACCTTGCGGCAGCCCTACAAGGGCTGGTTGAAGATGAAAAGCACTACCCGCCCTATTCTATCGGCCTGCTCGGCAAATGGGGAACCGGAAAGTCTACTGTCAAAAGCCTTTATCTTGATCACCTTCGTACTGACGAGACGACAAATGGCGCTAAAGTTAAGCGCCGGGATGGTATCCACACGATCACATTCAATGCCTGGAAATATGGCGGCGAGACTGATATTCGAAAATCACTCTTCCGCCACATTTTTCTTGAAATCGGTGGCACGCCCGAAGAAGCAGACCGTCATCTTTTTAAGACTGTTTCGTCTACGGAGTCACAGAGAAAGCCCTTTAAAGAAATATGGGCCGAATTTGTGGATCAGTACGTCCTTGGACTACTCGTAGTTGGTGTTTTTGCTGCTTTTTTCGTGACCATTTTGGCTTTGATGGCGTGGGGGTTTGGGTTCGACGATCCGGTCACCGCCGCTGCCAGTCTTATTGCCTCCTCCGGCATCATCTGGGTACTCGCCCAAAAATACTTCTCCAGCCTTCCGATATTATCCTCAAGGACTCCAGTCAACATAACTTCGACACCGAGTCAGACTATCGAGGAGTTCGAAGGCCTCTTTCTCAACCGAATACAAAAGTTTAAAAAAGGTAACAAAAAGAATATTCGGCGTATTGTCGTCTTCATTGACGATCTCGACCGCTTAACCGCCGACGAGATGGTAAGCGGGCTTGACGGCATTCGCAGCTTGATCGAGATGGCCTCGCATCAAATGCCCGATAACATTGGTATCGTCTTTGTTATTTCATGCGACGAAGAGCGCGTGGCTGACGCCCTGAGTAAGCGACGCGCTACGGCTGATCTTCCCGCAGCGGTATCGAACATACAGGACGCGCGGCGCTATCTTGATCGAATTTTTCAGTTCCGCCTTGAAATCCCCCCCTTCCCCAAGCGAGACATGCGTAGTTTTGCGCTCAGCTTGCTGGAAACTGAATACCCGGCTTTACTTACCGACCTGAAAGAGCGAGGGATCGATCTGCAAGAGCTTGTAGACAGGATGATACATCCGGCTGTGCAAAGCCCACGCAATGCCATTCAAATTGTCAATCTATTTGCGCAATCATGGTGGCTCAGCAACCTACGCGAACGCAATGCTGTCGGTGGCGACAACCCAGGCGGGTTGGGAGAGGGCGTAGTTACAAAGAATCCGCTCACACTTGCCATCATATGTGTGATCAGAACCGACTTTCCTGATTTCTATCAGGTACTTCAACAGAACCCGCGCGTATTCGATTACTTCATTGACAGGTTCATTCGACCGGAACCTCTGGAACCCTTACCAGCAGAGGTTCGCGAACAGCTGGGAGAGTTTTCAGCAGACCATTCAACCGGCGGCGAGGAAAATCAGGAAAGCCGCTGGGACGTTAAACCTCAGCACCGCGGCCTTCGCCAATTTATGTCGCATATTCAGGACATCCGGCGTCCATACAGCCTTCAGCCCCTTCTTGCTCTCTCCCAGGATCCGGTATCGCGGCAGCATGGAGACAAGGCGGTGCCCGTCGAAGAGGCGCTGCGAACTTCGGATGTGGTCGCGCTCCTGGATGCGGCCGGCCTTACAGGAAGCACAGGAGCGTTCCCGCCCGATTTTAGTGCCCTGCTTGCCGACCTTATTGATGACCTGCGTATCGAGACACCCACCATACAGGACAACGTCGCCTTTACCGTTGCTCAATTTGACGAGAGAATTCCCGAGAATGATAAGCGGCGCATCCTGGGACTTGCCGTACGCCGCGCTGCCGACAGCGAATCTCTACGCTGGCGTCTCGGCCCGTCTAAACTGCATGCCCTCTCGCCCTATGCAGAGAATGAGGAATTGCGTGCACTGGGGCGAGCGGTAATCGAAGATATAACGGCTGAGCCTACGAACGTCCAGCTGCCAAGCCTTGAAGCACCGAGCTTACGGGAAGGCTGTGATCTTACTAAGTCTGCAGCCGACCTTGTCATTACCCTTATGCAGCAGGCCAACCTGCCGCCACAGTCGCAATTTGCTTTTGGTCAGTGGCTACTACACCGCTCGGTAAAAATTAATGGGCAATCAGACCAGCTATCGCTCATTTGGCTCGAGGAGAAGCTGGCTGCCCACGAAAACTTCCTGCTTCCCTTATTACGCGAAGACTATCCAAAAATCATCGCCGAAGAATTTAGCAAGGAGATACCGTCTCTCGATATCAGCTGCAAGGGGGTTATACCCCTTGCGGCCGATATTCACTTTGTGACTTCAACACGCCGAAAGCGATATGCACCAATTTCCGCATAGCCGCTCCCAACGCCGACAGTGTTGGTTTACCACGGGCTTTGAGTCGTGCAAATTGCTCGCTGATATCAGGATTACATCGGGTCGATACGACGGCGGCCATATAAAGCTTCCGGCGGATGCCGGGTGCCCCTGTCTTGGAAAGGTGGGACCGTAACTTCACCGATGTACCTGACTCTTTTAGTATCGGTACGAGGCCCAGGAACGCGGCTGCCTGTCGAGCACTGCGAAAATCTCGACTGCGTAGTGTGGCGACCAAGCGAGCTGACAGGACGTTTCCGATACCGGGAATACTCTCGAGTAGTTTGCGATCCTGTTTAAGCGGCGGATGCGCCTCGAAATGGTCAGCGATCGCCTGCTGTAGCCGCTGTACTTCTCGCTCAAGGGCGACCAGCATATAGCTAATGGATTCGCTTGCTTGAGTGTCGGTGTTGAATTCGGCCTTCTCCAGGCGGTTACGCTCGCGTTGCAGATCGTCCTCTACGGCTTCTAACCGGTTGATGAGACGCTTTAGCTCTCTCACCTCCGTTGGCTCTGGTTGCCACGGTTGAGGGTTCCGCTCGATCCCATAGCGGGCGAGCATCATGCTGTCCTTGCGGTCAGTCTTGCTGCGGACGCCCATCCCCTTGGCGTGATGGCGCACCTGGGCAGGGTTCAGTACGTACACGGTGACACCAACGTCATGCAGCCAGTAAGCTAAAGGCTCATGGTAAATGCTGGTGGCTTCCAGGTAGACATGCAGGTTGCTGATATCTTCGCCGGTCTGCCTGACAAGCCAGTCGAGCAAACCTGGGTAGTCCTGATGGCGGTTGGGGAAAACTTTCGTTTTGACTTTCCCCTTGCTCAGATCGCGCACCCACAGGCAATCAAGTTTCTGTTTGCTAACATCAATGCCGATATATGCCATCTCGTTGTCTCGCCTTGTTCGTACAGCCTCTTTCGTCGTGCGAAGGGCTTTGGATACCGTCCAAATTTACGAGATAAGAAACCAGAAGGGCCCCATCTACAGGGCAGGGTCAATGCCCATCAGGAGCCAGGCGGGTTACCCTCCTGGCCAGAGAGAATGGTAGCTAATCATTCCCTCTTGAGAGACACAAGGAGCCAGAGTCTATCGATCTGGCCACTGTGACCAAACGTCTCGATGTCGTATTCACTTATTTTTTCGATCTTGGAACGCAGACACGAGAAAGATTGTGGAGATATCTTGCGGATTTCGCCGCTTTGCCTGAGCCATCTTTTGTAGCACTTGCTTTCTCGAAATTCGCTGATTGGCATGATTATGCAGATACCAGTGCGGCCCATTCCGTCTTTGCGACTATGGCTGCCCGCCTTATGCGGTATGAAGAAGATGCTGACGCGAGGCCACTTGATGACGAACAGGCATTGCGCAATATTTTTACCAACCTTGCCGAAGCACGCGTGTCATTTGATGATGACAGCATCGAGCATATGCTTCAGCTCGCCATGGAATGGTCAAAATCTTCCGAGCGGGCCGCCAGCGCATCCCAGCTTTATGCGGTTCTCGGCAAAGCTGATCCGGAACAACGGACAGCTTTGGGTCAGGAGTGGTCCAAGCGCTTATTCACTGACCTGCCAGCCGCGTGCCAGCAGCCCCTCCTTCGTACGGCCAACAGCAAGAACGCGCCCGATGAACTTCACACCTCTCTGGCTTCGACTATCGCATCGTTACGTGGCGCCAAACCGCTTGACAACCATAAAATTGAGGCACTCTCTCGCCTGCTCTCTACACTAGAGAAATCGAGACTTTCGAGTAGTCCATTTGCCGAGCAGCTTGGACAATTCCTCGACGATACCATCAAACTTGTCACGCAGAACCCCGGTGATTACCTTACTTCAAAAACGGAGGCGCTCTCTGGAACACTGGAAAAGCTACCGCCTGAAAAGGCGAAGCTGCTGCTCAATAGCTTCGCCCAGTTGCAGGCACAGCCGAAAATCCTGGCAAGCGTATATGATGTGCTGACCGAAACCTGGCCGTTACCAGCTGATGAAGATGGTCTCGACTATGCGGCCCAAGAGCTTTTCAACGCCGGTATCAATGTATTCCACAAAATCGAGAAATCTGATAGCGAGGCCGCCGGTTTGCTTGAAAGCCTCGATAGCCTCCACCATCGTGCCCGCCTTGAGCAGTCAGACAACGAAGATAAACTCGTTGCCTGTGCCTATCAGCTATGGGCGTACAATCCCGAAGTAAGCGAGATGCTTTTCCGAAACCATCCCGATGCCGATCGTACGCCTGAGCAGCTCACAGAGCTGGTCGAAACGATCATCGCAAACGATGATAATGATACGGGCCACTCACGGATTGTCCTTGTACAGGAAATTGAGTTCGCCGATGTGGAAGCCGTTCAAACAGCAACTATGAACCTTCTCGCAAAGCCTCCACAGGAAGCCGAAGGCTCCTCGGACTCGGTTTTGGCGCGATGGTCTAATGCAGTATTAGAGCATGACCCCCAGCTTTTACTCGACGTACTTGCCAGCGAAAGTACTAACGATGAGCAGGCTGTTCGCCTATATCATCGCATTCGCGAGAGTATCAAGTATATCTCTGATAAGCAGTTCATCACTCTCCTCCAGCAGATCTTGTCTGCTCAAGAAGGCAGAGAGAAAACGGCAGACACCCTTGTAAGGAATTTAGAGGATCTTGCAGCAGAACAATTCAGGACCGATGATCAACGCCGGGCTTTATGCGAGGGCGTATTGTCTGTCTTTTCCGAGGTTACGAAGCTAGATAGAAAGGCGCAACTTGCCAAAGTCTGCACTCCATTCGGTCTCAAAAATGTCGTGCTTGACTCTGGTTACATAGACAGTATACCGGAAGATGATTTGCAAATTATCGAGCGCTCCACCGGAAAACTTAAGAAGTAGTTACATTTAGGGACTATCGGAACCAGGGCAAGAGTCTGAGCAGGGCTGTCAATATCGGGTGACTAAGATGCTCTGGTTCTGTAGTGAAAGCCTACTCAAAGAGCCTTGGTCACCAGCAATAATTTAGATCACCTTATTTAAGAGAAAGTTATGTATTTAGAAAAAATGACTGACATGGAGCTCCTTAGCTTAAGAGATGAAGTAACACAAGAAATGCATAGTCGGGCACGCTCTAAGCTTGAAGAAACAGTTGAGTATTACATTGGCATATTCGGTTCAGAGCAAGGTATGGAACAACTTGCAGAATGCCTTCGACGTCACCCCCTGATTGAGTAGCGCTACACTTTAGAGTCCGATCCTATGGGTAAGGAGATTGGACATGAAGAAGCGTTTCAGCGAAGAACAGATCATTGGTTTCCTAGGCGAAGCCGAAGCGGGGTTGCCCATCAAGGAGCTGTGCCGTCGGCACGGTTTCTCAGAAGCCAGTTACTATCTATGGCGGAGCAAGTTTGGTGGTATGAGCGTGCCCGATGCCAAGCGACTCAAAGAACTCGAAGCCGAAAATGCACGTTTGAAAAAGCTGCTCGCGGAGTCGCTACTGGAAATGGAGGTCACTCGCGAGGCGCTGAGAAAAAAGTGGTGAGTGCCCCTGCACGCCGAGACGTGGTGCACTTTATGGTGTCACGTGGCCTGAGCGAGCGCCGAGCGCTCCGTGTCATCCGTATGAGTGCTAGTGCATTGCGCTATCAATCGGCCCCTGATCGCAATGAGGCATTGCGTGAACGCATTGTTGCCTTGGCACATCGGCATCGTCGCTATGGCGCTGGCATGATCTACCTGAAACTGCGTCAAGCCGGTGAACAGGTCAATCATAAGCGCGTCGAACGCCTCTACGCGGCGGCTCAGCTGTAGGTAAAACGCCGCAAACGCAAGAAGGTTCCCACGTCTGAGCGGATGCCCCTTGGCCGCCCTGGTGCCGCCAATCAGGTCTGGTCAATGGATGTTGTGTTTGACCGGACGGCAGATGGGCGAGTGATAAAGAGCCTCACCATTGTCGACGACGCTACCCATGAAGCCGTGGCGATCGTGCCTGAACGTGCCATTAGCGGACTGTTTTTAACACGTATTCTGGATCATCTGGCTTTACAGCGTGGCCTACCTGGCGCCATTCGCACGGATAATGGAAAGGAATTCTGTGGGCGCGCCATGCTGTCATGGGCTCATCTACGGGGCGTTGCCCTGTTTTTAATCGAACCTGGAAAACCCAACCAAAACGCCTACATCGAATCGTTCAATGGGCGCTTTCGAGATGAATGTCTGAATGAGCATTGGTTCACTAGCCTTCATCACGCCCAGGTTGTCATCGAGGCATGGAAGCGGGAGTACAACGAAGAAAGGCCGAAGAAGCGTCTTGGAGGGCTGACACCGTCAGCCTATGCCGAGCAACTGGTGGTAAAACACGATAAAGTTACTTCTGACTCTAAACCCGGGTGTTACTGAAGATGGGGTGACGTCGGGGTTAGGCCGCGCCATAAGAGAGAAATTTTAGCTGCTAAAACCGCATCTCTACAGTCTTAAGCACGACTCTACTTTTTTGGTTTGGTGTAGTATGTAGTAGCATACTACTACATACTACATATCCCCTAGATTTCGCCATCGAATGAGTCATTTGCGGAGGTTTTTTGCCATCGCCACTGCAGTTCATCTTCATCATTGAGAATAAAAAGTCCTGACCAAATAGCGACCCAAAATTGCATTATCACTAGCCACGGCCTCCCCATGAGCCATCCAATGCCTCTCACCCCTGACATCCACAATGGTTCGCGACGGGAAAATACTGTAGAGGGTCTAACAACTCTAAACTTAGGAGCCCCAAACCCCCATCGCCAGTAGTCTTGCAGCCTTTGCTTTGCCCATTTTATAGAGTTGCAGTTCCACCAAGCGCCCCATCGAAACTTCCACTCATCGTGCATCAACCAGCTGTGTGTCAAATAGGAAACTTGAGAATCGAATTGAGAGACCACCTCCCCTCCTTCAAGCTCTACTTGACACTTACGGAACTGCACAGACTCGATAGAAAACATTATTTTATTATTCGATAATGCAATCAACTCTTGGCATGGCACATTCACCATGCTGCATACGATGGGTCGCTCATCAATGTCACTCAAACAGATCTTTTCTTGATAGCGAATTCCTCCTCCAACAGCCTCAAAGAAAACTTCAAGATTTAAAATATTATGTTTTTTTGAACGAAAAGCCACCTTCGATACTTTCGCACCGGCATCAATAGGCTTTGCTAACTGTAAGGAGTATTCCAGATGGCTCCCCAGAGGAATCCACCTTGCTCCCAAATGGTGACGACGAGCCCAAGCCTCGTGAGAGCGACGAAAAGTCTTTAACAAAAGAAGTTTAGTTATATAGTCCCAAACCCAAGAAGAAATTTTCACAATTAGACTAAATGGCATTGGAATAGACATACACACCTCTCTTGTGGCGTCCATAAATGCTTATTGCAGCCCTAATAAATGATATAAAATTATTTGGCACTCTGTTTATCCACGCGTTTATCATAAAGACTATACGTCAACTCAACTAAAAACTGATTTAAAAAAATAAATAATCAGCCAGCATCATCAAATACTCATACCATCGTTATAAGCCTTAATTTTCTTTGGGTCGGCATGTACTCTAACGCGACCATCAACCTAACTGGAATTCCATTACTTACATCCTTTTCAAGCAGCACATTAAACTTAGCAACCCCATGATCTTTCAAAAGGGTCATGTTATATATGTAGTTATTATTTATTTTTCCTTTTATATGCGCTTCGATCTCCTCGCGTTCGAAGCCTAATAGCTCAGCTTTTTTCATCCTTCCATATTTATTCTCTTCCAAGTATTTTAGCTTTCCCTCATCAATCTCTACATCAAAATCATCTATGGCTGATACATTTTTACTGATTGAGTTTATTGAAAATTCCGCATCTCTTCTAAAACCTTCATATACTGGACGTTCAATCTTATAAGAGAGAAAGACGCCAGCCAGTGAATCTTGTAAGCTAAGGCACTTATATCCATTCTCTTCAAAGGCATACCCTGGCATATTCACATTCTCAGAGTTGTCTCTGTCATCTTCATGGCCACAAATTACCACGCCCTTATGCTTAATAAATGAATCTACCAAAGTAACTGACGCATACTTTTTCATAAAACATGAAAAAGTTATATCCACATAGCCCGTATAGGGCTTATAACCCTTCAACCCTTCATCCATCAATTTCAACAGATGATCTGAAACATTGTTCATATATACAAAATAGTATTGAGTACTATGACTATAATCACTTGCATTCCTAATATTTATACTAGAAACCAACTCATGATAAAGCCTATCTTGCTCCAGCCCGTGCGAGATATAATCCCCACACAAAAAACTATGGCTAGTTCGTTTGTCGAGCAAAGGTATTATTTTTTTAAACACCTCACTCCCATACCAATTACTATCTATCTGTTGAGAATCAAAGACGAATATAACTTCTTTTTTTTCAGTAGAAGGAGTAAGGCAGGCTCGTAATTCTTGATAGTTCACTGCCTTGCTTTTCAGAAGCTTTAGCAACTCTTGGAACATACGGTTAATTTCGCGATAGATAGCATCATGATCCATTTCAAAATAATCAGCCATCACCTCAAGCATACCGTGATCTCTGGCTTCTAATGTATAAATAGTATCCACCTCACTCTCCGCAGCTATCCAAAACGAAGTTACCACTACATTTTATAAAAAATATTAAATATTGCTAATTCTATCCAGCTTTGCGACCAGGTCCTCCGCCCTCAGGTGGGTATATCTCCTCAGCATCTGCATGGACTTGTGCCCACTGATCGAAGCGACCTCCTGATAGCCCTGCCTCCACCAACCGGCTGACGGCCTCATGGCGCAGGTCATGAAAGCGAAAGTCATCGAGCCTGGCTTGCTTCTTTGCCTGGTTCCAGAGCTTGGTATAGGCGTAGGGGCCCAGCTTGCCTTTTTTACCAGGCTCACCGAAGAACACTAGATCACAGTCGAGTGGACGCACTGGGTTATTCAGGGCCTGCTTGAACACCTCCGTCGCGGCTTGAGTTAGCGGCACTAGGCGGGCTTCGTTGTTTTTGGTGTCTGTAAGGCGCACCAAGCGGCGTTTAACGTCTACCTGACTGCGAGTGAGGTTAGGATTTCAGACGAACGCATACCCGTCTCTAAAGCGATTCTGGCGATCCATGCAAGCATAGGGTTGCTGTGCTGGCGTAACACCACGAATAGTCGTTTCTCTTCATCAGAACGAAGGCGTCTACTCCGGCCCTCGCCTGGGCTAGGCTTGCGAATATTCTGAACAGCGTTATACGTCAGCCCCCCCCACTATTGGACACCGTGAAAAAATGACCAAGTAGTGCAAGCTCTAAGCGTACCGTATTGGGGCTGATTAGCTCCCCTCGGCGTCCCAAACTGTTTAAACGCTTGTCACGGTAGTTGGCGACTAGTTCTGGTATGAAAGCGGCTAGCGAGTATTTACCCAAATGTTCAATGAGCGTCATGGCCTTGAGCCGTTCACTTTTCTGGCTGGGTTTCTTGGTAGGAGTGATATCGGCCAAGTAACTCTTGGACGCCGCTTCAAGTGTCATTCATTCTGAGGCACTACACTAGATATAAACGCCGCGCGCCATTACGTCTTCAGTTCGGCGTGTCCAATCTTGGGCGTCACGTTTGGTACAGAAGGGGTTTGCGGCGGCGGGCCAGCCTGACTTGTGGATGACAGCTTACAAGAAACGATCACGTTCGGCCCGAAGATATTCGGTTGACACTTGGTTGACACCTTGCGGAAAAAGTACAGCGAGGAAGGGGATTTTGGCGCGTAAGCCATTGATAATTGGTGGGCCCAGTCCGACTTGAACGGACGACCAAGGGATTATGAGTCCCCTGCTCTAACCAACTGAGCTATGGGCCCGAAAGGCGTGCATATCATAGCGAATGTGGTGGGGCGAGGCCAGCCCCCGTTGGGGCTATCTTGTCATTTAGGCGGCACTTTTTGACGGTTAGCGGGTCTTGAGGGAAGCCCTTTTAATAAAGGCCCTTGATAAGGAGATACGCTTTGAAAGCATTGATGGCGCTTTTTTCGCTGCTGTTGGCGGTGCCAGCGCAGGCGGACTGGCAGCTGGACCCTGACCGCTCGAACGTGCAGGCCTCCATTACCCAACTGAATGGCGATGAACCGCAAACCCATCACCATCAGGTACGCGACCTCCAGGGCGATATTTCCGAGGATGGCACGCTGCGCCTGCCGCTCAAGCTCAGCCAGACGGATATGCTGACGCGATTTGGCGAGCTGCCCACCTGGGCCGAGATGCTGGCCAATACTACCTTGGTCACGCTGGTGGCGCAGATGCCGCCGGAACGCTTGGACGCGCTGGACATTGGCGAGTCGCTGGTGGAAACGCTGACCTTTCGGTTGCAAAGCGACATGGTCAACCAGGAAGAAGCCGTCCCGCTGCGCTTCACCCGCGAGGGCTTGAATGAAGTACGCGTGACCCACGCCGAACCCATGGCCTTGGATGGCCGCGCACTGATGGCCAACGCGACGCTGCGCAGCGTGCTCTCGCTGCTGGGCTACCAGGAGATCGACGAGCACGTGCCGGTCACGCTCGATGCGCGGCTAGTTAACCGTTAAGCGCTTATAGTGTCGGCGTCTCCCATCTCGGCCTCGCCGGTTTGCACCCGCCATTGGGCGGCATAGTGGCCGTTGGCCGCCAGCAGGCTTTTATGGGTGCCACGCTCGGCCACTCGGCCCTTTTCGATCACCACGATTTCATCGGCGTGCACGATGGTGGATAGCCGGTGGGCGATCATGATCACCGTGCGCCCGTGGGCAATGCGTTTCAGCGAGCGCTGAATGGCCGCCTCAGTCTCGTTATCGACGGCGCTGGTGGCCTCGTCCAGCACCAGAATCGGCGGATCCTTGAGCAGCGCCCGGGCCAGCGAAAGCCGCTGACGCTGGCCGCCGGAAAGCCGCACTCCCCGCTCGCCTACCGGCGTGTCCAGCCCCTGGGGAAGCGTTTCGATAAAACTCCACGCCTCGGCGGTTTTGGCCGCATCGATAATCGCCTCTTCATCAGCGTCCGGCTTGCCGTAAGCGATATTGTCGCGAATGCTGCCTTCAAACAGGTAAACGTCCTGGCTGACCAGGCCAATCGCCTGGCGCAGTGAGTGCATACTCACGTCCATGACCGGCTGGCCATCGATCAGCACCCGCCCGCTTTCGGGGTCGTAAAAGCGGAGTAACAGCTTCACCAGCGTCGACTTGCCGGAACCGGTGGCACCGACTAGCGCCAGGGTATGCCCGGCAGGCGCGTGAAGGTCAATGCCGTCAACGCCGACGTCGCTTGACTTGTAATGAAAGCACACCGACTCGAAACGCACCTCGCCCTGAACGGGCTGGGCCAGCGGCGTGGTGCTGTCATCTTTCACCGTGATGGGCTCTTCCAGCAGGTCAAGGATGCGCTTGGTACTTGCCATGGCGCGCTCGAACAGGTCAATCACTTGAGCCAGGCCGGTCAGTGGCCACAGCAGGCGCTGGGTCAAGAACACCAGCACGCCGTAAGCACCCACGTTCAAGTCACCGTTGAGCGCCATCATGCCGCCGACGGTAAAGGTGGCCAAAAAGCCCGCCAGAATCGCCATGCGGATGACCGGAATAAACGCCGAGCTGACCTGAATCGCCCGGCGGTTGGCATCCACGTAGGCTTCGCTGGCAGCGCGCAGGCGCTCGGCCTCTCGCGCTTCGCTGGTAAAGCTCTTGATAGTGGCAATACCGCTCAGATTATTGGAGAGACGGCTGGCCAGATCGCCGACCTTTTCACGCACGTCGCTATAAAGCGGTCCTGCCTTGCGCTGGAAATAGAACGCGCCCCAGATAATCAGCGGGATGGGCGTAAACGCCAGCAGCGCGATCAGCGGCGAGAGCACGAAGAAGACAGCCCCCACAGCGACCACCGTGACGCCCACCTGAATCAGCGCGTTGGCCCCGCCGTCGAGAAACCGTTCGAGCTGGTTGACGTCATCGTTCATGGTGGCGACCAACTGGCCGGAGCTTTTCGACTCGAAGAACGCCATGTCCAGCCGCTGGGCGTGCTCGTAGGTGTCCTGGCGCATATCCGCCTGCAGCCGTTGGGCGAGATTGCGCCACAACACCTGGAACAGGTACTCAAACAGCGACTCACCCGCCCAGATAAAGAACGTCAGCACGGCGAGAATAGTGATCTGCTCCTGGGGCGTTTCAAAGCCTAGCCGCGCCACAAAGCTTTGTTCCTGGTTGACCACCACGTCGATCGCCACGCCGATGAGAATCTCGGGAGCGATGTCGAACAGCTTGTTGACGATGGAGCAAACGGTGGCGGCGATAATCCGCCGCCGGTAGCCCTTGGCGTAGCGCAAAAGGCGCATTAGCGCCTGAAAGCTCTGATTCGGGGAACCATTAGCTTGAGATCGAGGCGTGGAAGAAGCCACAAGCATTCCTTACTGAGCGGTTAGGGGTCGAGGTTTGCGGCCTATCGTAACACTTTCCAAGCACTGCCTTAGGCCCGGGGCTTAGAGACAGGGCTTGGGAACCGAGCTCAGGGGCAGGCGCGGCGCACATTGGCAAGCAAGGGGCTACCGGTATCGGGGTCGATAATCAGCGTGCAGTCCACCTGGTAAAGCGCACGTACCAGTTCCGGTGTAACGACCTCTGCCGGTGCTCCCTGGGCGACAATCTGCCCGTCATTCAGGGCGATGAGATGGTCCGCGTAGCGGCAGGCGCTTGCCAGATCGTGAAGTACCATGACCACCGTACGCCCTTGGTTGGCGAGATGGCGTACCAGCTCAAACACCTCGATCTGATGGCCCAGGTCCAGCGCTGAGGTTGGCTCATCGAGAAGCAACAGCGGTGTTTGCTGGGCGATGGTCATGGCGATCCATGCCCGTTGGCGCTGCCCACCGGAAAGCGCCTCTAAGGGCCGTTCGGCCAACGCCTCAAGCCCTGCGGCGTGCAACGCATGTTCCACTACACGCTGATCCTCCGCCGACCATTGGCGCAGCCAGCCCTGGTGAGGCTGGCGGCCAAAGCGAATCAGCTCGCTGACCGTAAGCCCTTCCGGCGCGACGGCTTCTTGCGGCAGCAAGGCGAGCTTTCTGGCCAGTTCGCGGCCGGGCAGGCGCTGAATGTCCTCGCCGCTCAACAACACCGTGCCATTGTCGGGTTTATGCAAACGGGCAAGGCCCGACAGCAGCGTGGACTTGCCGCACCCATTGGGCCCCACAATCGCGGTCACCTGGCCGCTGGGCAGGCTGACGCCTAACGACGCGATAACCCGTCGCGGGCCATAGCTCAGGTCGAGCGCGTTGGTGGCAAGCGTGGGGGACGGTTCAGCAGACGTCATGCGTGGCTCCGTTGCGGGCGCATTAATATCCATAACAGCCAAGGGCCGCCGATCACCGCGGTGACAATGCCGACAGGAATTTCAATCGGGGCAAGCAGGGTTCGCCCGGCGAGATCCGCAAGGACCATCACCAACGCCCCCGCAAGCGTCGATGCCAGTAGGGGCACCTGGCGTGAGCTGGAAAGCGAGCGGGCGATTTCCGGGCCAATCAACCCGACCATGCCGACAGGGCCTGCCACTGCCACCGCCAGCGCGGTCAATACGACCGAGAGCATCAGCACCTGGAAGCGGCGGGCTTTGACGTTGATGCCCAGCCCATAGGCGGTGGCATCTTTAAAGCGCATCAGCGATAACGAGCGTGCGACCATCCAAGCGGCGATCATACCCATTACCAACCCCACAGCAAGTAGCGCTACTGCGCCGCCAGGGCGCGCATTGAGCGAGCCGACGGTCCAGGGATAGGCCGCATTAGCAGTATCGATCGCCACCCGCGCCAGCATCAGTTGCGTCACTGCGCCAAACACCGCGCCCACGCCAATCCCCGCGACGATAAACCGATAACCCTGGGTGCCGCCGCCCGCCACCAGCCCAAAGGTCAACGAGGCGGCCGTGGCGGCCCCGGCCAGCGCCATGGCGGGTGGCGCCAACGAGACGCCCATGCCCACCACCGAGGCCACGGCAAAGGCGGTGGCGCCGTTATCGATACCGATAATCCCCGGCGTGGCGAGCCGGTTGCGGGCCAGGGTCTGCATCAGCACACCGGCAAGCGCGAAAGCCGCCCCAGTCAAACAGGCCGCCAACAGCCGGGGAAGGCGCAGTTCCTGGACGGTAAACACGCTGATCATCTCGCCCCGGCCGAATAGCGCTGGCAGTACGGCGCTAACGGGCAGCGCCATGCTCCCCAGGCTCAAATAAAGCACACCGGCGCACAGCAGGGCGACGCACAACCCCGTGCTGACGACCAGCGCACGTTGCTCAATCAGCACGCTGCAGACGCTCCCCCATGGGGAACGCCAGGCAACACGCCAGTAGCCCGACGGCGCGGTCACCGCCTGTGGACGGCGCTGAGGCATAAAGGTCGATGTGGAAAAGTCACTTGTTTTCGAGTTCATGACAAGCCAACGCCAGAGGTTATAAAGACGGTAGCCGCCTGGCGCGGACCACCGCGACCAGCACCGGCGCACCGCACAGCGCGGTGAGCACACCAATCGGTAGTTCCGACGGTGCCACCGCCACGCGGGCAATCATATCCGCTGCCAACACCATAAGCGGGCCAATCGGCAGGCAAAACCATAGCGTGCGGCGAATGTCCGGCCCGGCCATCGCCCGGGCGGCAAACGGCACCACCAGCCCGACAAAGGCAATGGGCCCGGCCATTGCCGTGGCGCCTCCTACCAGCAAGGCCACACAGGCCACGACGCACCAACGAATCAGCCCGGGGTGATGGCCCAGCCCTGAGGCCGCCCGCTCGCCCAGTGCCAACGCCGCCAGCGGGCGCGCCATTAACACCACCGCGATGGCGGCGACCAGCATGCTGGGCAACATCGCGGCGAGGTCGTCCAGGCGTCGCCCGGCGAGACTGCCGATGACCCAAAAGCGGATTTCATCCGCCGCGCGTTGGTCATACAGCAGCATCAGCGAGGTCAGCGAGCTCAACAGCCCCGAAAACGCCGCCCCCGCCAGCACCAGCCGTACAGGGTCACTGCCAACCCCGCGCACCCGCGTCACGCTGAGCACACACAGACAGCCCACCAAAGCCCCCAACTGGGCAACCGAAATACGCAGCGTTGCGGCGCTGGACCCCATCACCAGTGTCAACGCAACGGCAAACGCCGCCCCGGCGCTGACGCCCAGCAGGCCGGGTTCGGCCAGCGGATTACGCGACACCGCCTGCAACAGCGCCCCCGCGACACCCAGCGCTATGCCCACGACAATGCCAATCAAGGTGCGCGGCGCCCGCAGTTGCCAAACCACAAAGCTGGCATCGCTATCCTGGCTACCGGCCAGCACCGCCAGCGCACGCAGCGGCCCAACCTCACCCGCGCCGACCAGCAGACTCACGAGACTCACCGCCACAAGGGCGGTGAGGAGTAACGTCATCTGCGTTCGTTGACGGGCGACGCGAAGCGGCATCACGGCAACAAGGCAGCTTCAATGTCGTCAAGGATCGCCTGGGCCGCCAGTGGGCCGTTGGCGCTCGACCATAGCTGACCATTCACCGGCACGACCTGGTCGCGCTGTACCACATCGAGCCGCGTAAAGGCGCTGCTTTGCTTGGCAGCTTCCAACGCTTCCCGTCCGTCTTTATTCAGCGTGGTCAAAAACAGCCAGTCGCCATCTACCTGGGAGAGGTTTTCAAGGCTCAGCACATCGCTGTGCACGCCCCGCTCGCCCACCAGCCCGGCGTCTTCCACCGTCAGGCCCACTTGATCAAGCAGCCCGGCGGCAAACAGGTTTTTCGACATGACCATGGGCCCGCCCGGCATCCAGCGCACCACAAAGGCCGTGCCGCCGACGTCCGCGTTTTCCAGAGCGCTCGCTAATTCCGCGGCGCGTTGGTCAACGGCGCTGATGGCGTCTTCGATGGCGTCCTGGCGATTCAGGGCGTTGCCGTACAGGCGCGCTTCGGCTTTCCAGTTATCCGGAGCAATCGGCTGAGTGGGCGGCACCACGGTGGGGGCAATGCGCGAAAGCAGCTGATACTGCTCTTCAGTGAGCCGAGCGGGCGCTAAGATCAAATCCGGGCGCTGCTCAAGCACGGCCTCAATGTTGATTTCGCGCACCACCCCCATGATGGCGGGTCGCTCATCACCCAAATGCGCTTCCACATACTCGGCGACGTTATCGCCGCCGCGGGTAGTCACCGCGCCCAGTGGGGTTACCCCCGCCGCCAGCGAGGCATCCAACGCGCCTTCGTACAGGGTCACCACACGCTCGGGGGTGCCGGTGACTTCCACATCGCCAAAAGCGGTATCCAGGGTGCGTGCCTGGGCGGCGCCTACCCATAAGCCACTCAACAGTAGTCCCACAATGCCGACGCGCAGTACGTTAGCTCGCATACGTTATGCCTCGCTGGTTAGAAAGGCATGGATAATAACGATTATCAAAAGCACTTTCATCAAGATTCAGGCGAATGGTGTGTTCCTTTCCACGCAACGCCCCGCCGCTAATATTTTCAGCCTGGAGATAACTGCCATGGCAGTCATAAGGCAATATCTGCTAGGTTATGGGGCCTTGGTAACGGGAGCATGCGGGTACTGATCAAGGAGTTAGTTCACTGGAACATTTACTTAATGGCTTATCGCCCTTCGTATTGATTCTGTTGATAGGGACATCCTTCCTGACCTCACTGCTCACCGCCTGCCTGGGCGCCGGCGGCGGTGTCTTGCTACTGGGCATCATGGCCCAAGTAGTTCCACCCCAGGCCATTATCCCGCTGCATGGCATGGTGCAACTAGGCTCCAACGCCAACCGGGCGGCGATGCTTTGGCGTGATATTGACCGTCAGATGGTTGTCACTTTTTTACCCGGTGCCGCGGTGGGTGCGTTGTTTGGTAGCCTGGTGCTGATTTCCCTGCCCCCTGATCTCCTCTATTTGAGCATTGCCAGCTTTATTGTGTATTTATGCTGGGGCCCGTCACTGCCCAGAATCGTCATGGGCCGGAGAGGAACCCTCCTGATGGGTGCCCTCACAACGTTTTTGACGCTCTTTGTCGGGGCGACCGGCCCGTTGATCGGCGCCTATCTCAAGCAGCTCTATCATCAACGCTTCACGATCGTCGCGACGCTGGCGGCGGTCATGAGCTTGCAGCACGTCATTAAAATCGCGGTTTTTCAGCAGGCGAGCTTTTCCCTTGTGCCCTGGCTGCCGCTAGCGGCCGCCATGATCACAAGCGGTGCCATCGGCACCTGGGCGGGACTGCGCATTTTGAAGCACATGCCGGAACGCCATTTCGCCCCTATCTTCAATTGGGTTCTGACACTGCTGGCCATTCGCCTGGTTTGGCAGGCGATGACCGGTTAACCCTCGACGCCATGCACAAAGCGGGGAACCACTTTATATCGTGGCTCCCCGCTTTGCTTATGGCGTTAGCACTGTGATTATCTCACCAACAGTTAGAAGGCCACGTTCAACCCCAGCCAAACCCGGCGGCCGTCTTCGACGTAGCCGTACTCATCGTAGTCGATGTCTTCGTCGAACAGGTTGTAGATCCCGGCATTCACCTTGGTATTGTCGGTCAGCTGGTAGCCGATCCCCGTATCCACAAAGGTATAAGACGGGGCCACCGTTGCATCCTGTGACGGCCCGGTGTTGGGCTGGGTCTCCTCACCGCGATAAGTCACCTTCGTCCACTGGCTGAGCTTAGCCGAGGCTTGCCAATTCAGCGTGGCCGACACTTGGTGACGCGGTAGCTGAGTTAACGGCTCGCCTGCATATTCACCGCTTTTTTGCTCGCTATCGGTAAAAGTGTAACTGGCTATTAGCTCAACGGTATCAGTTAACGGCGCCGCCACAGTCGCCTCTACGCCCTGAGTCACCGCTTCATCGACATTGACGCGTGTATTTGTATTTAGGTTGCCATTTTCGTCTCTATCATACTGCGTCGCTACCGGGCACTCTGTGGCTGATAAGCCTACGGATGTGCACGGCAACCGTGTAATCTTGTCTTCAAAATCATTATGGAACACCGTGAAGCTGCCGCTAAGGCCATTCTCACTCGCGTACAGCAGACCGATCTCTTTGTTGAGTGAGGTTTCCGGCTCAAGATCGGGATTCCCATAGGTCGTGCCCCCGCGACTAATCGCCCCCCAATCGGAGGTTATTTCGCGTAGGTTGGGCGAGCGAAAGCCGGTAGAGACACCGCCTTTCAGGGTCCACTCCGGGGTCATGTTCCACACGCTGTAGAGCCGTGGACTCAGGTGGCTGCCGTAGTTTTCATCGTCGTCCATGCGCAAGCCGCCGGTCAGCGCAACATCGTGGGTCAGCATCCATTCGTCTTCGACAAACAGCGCCCACTGACGTTGCTCAATCGTCCTACGGTCGGAAATCTGATTGGTGGTGCCATCGTCAAGCGACTCTTCTTCATAGCTTGCACCCACCGTTAGCATATGCATGCCCAGCGGCACCACCGCACTAGTTTTCGCTGTGGTGTTGGTGATTTCGATATCTCGCGACGTATTTTCACTACGTTCACGCTGCACAAAGGTTTCACTGGTGCCCCACTCAAAACGCCCGTCATGCGTCAACGCTACGTGCTCATTAGTGTAATCGTTGAAGCTGTCTTCACAGCCACCGCGGCAGCCATCCGACGGAGCTGAATTGCCCATCAGTGAGGTGCGATCCTGCTCGGTGATGCCTGCCTCGGCAGTAAAGTCATGGTTGTCACTCGCGGCCAGACTCAAGCGCGCGGTGACGCTTTGCAGGTTTTTCTCCTCATAGCCGTTAACAATATTGTCCTCGTCACGTTGCGAGGTGCGCCCAAACAGCTGCAGGCCCAGACGGTCTTCGATCAGCGGCCCGCTCAGGTAGACGTTAGCCTGGCGGCTATCGCCGGAATCGTTATCTTCCTGTAGCACTGTGTCGAGCTGCACATTGCCGTGCCAGGTATCAGCTACCTTGCGGGTAATCACATTGATAACCCCGCCAATGGCGTCGGAGCCATAAAGCGTCGACATCGGCCCACGAACCACTTCAATGCGCTCGATCGCTTGCAGTGGTGGCAGCCAGTCCTGCTCGAACCCGGCGCTGCCGTTGGGGCGAGACTCGCGTGAGTTCTGCGGGCGGCCATCCACCAGGATCAATGTGTATTGCGCGGGCATGCCCCGCATGGTGATATCTTTTCCGTTATCGCCTGCCCCGCCGCCGGTCACGATCACCCCAGGTACATCGCGTAGGGCATCGGTGACGTTTTGATAGTGGCCGTCCTCCAGCTGTTCACGGCTTAACACGCTGATAGAAGCTGGCGCATTAACGACCTGCTGTTCAAAACCTGACGCCGTAACGACCATGTTGTCCAGCGACTCGGCTTCCTGGGCGAGTAGTGGTGGTGTTACCAAACCGGCAATGGCTGTGGTCAGATATGTTCTGTATAAATGCTTCGGCATGCGGGGTCCCCAGTGGCGTGCTATTTAATCAATTAACGAAAAATAAAAACTAATAAGAACCATTAGCATCTGAATTCTTGCACAATTTAGCCCCTCTCGGGGTGGAACAGCATGTTCAAATAACCGCAACACAAATCGCAATAATTTTTATTCGTTTAAAATACTGGCACAATACGCCCGTTTCCCCCGTTTCTGCGGTGTACCCCATGCATGATTTCGACGAACTAAAGGCCTTTGCAGAGGTAATGGAATCCGGCAGTCTGACGCGCAGCGCGCGCAAGTTAGGGTTGGCCAAATCCACCCTGAGCCGGCGTATCAGCCATCTGGAAGCGCGCCTGGAACAACCGCTGCTGCGTCGCCAGGCTAATCGGCTGCTGCCTACCGAGGCGGGGCTTGTCTTCCATCGCTACTGCCAGGACATGCTGAAACTGGCGGCAAGCAGCCATGAAGCGCTGGCCGAGCTGCGTGAAGATATCAGCGGGACGGTGACTCTGGAGGTTCACAGCGCGCTGGCAAGAGGCTGGATGGGGCAGGTCCTGGATACCTTCATGGCACGCTACCCCCAAGTCGAGCTCACCTTGCGTACCCGGGATGAGCCGCCCAGTTCGCTTAACAGTCACAGTGTTCATGTGTGCCTGGGGCCGGTGCCGGAAAACGGCCTCCACCAGGAGCCACTAGGCAGTCTGACGCGTGGTCTCTATGCCAGCCCGTCGTACCTCAACCAGCAACCATTGCTTGAACACCCGCGCGACCTTGCCAACCACCCCTGGATCGACCTGTTGAGCACGACTCAGGATGGCTTGCTGCTGCACCATGAAAGCCACGGCAATTACCACTTCTATCCGCCCCGCTCACGCTTGCGGGTGGACATGACAGCACTTCACCTGGATGCCATCGCCCACGGCAAGGGGATCGGCCTGCTGCCTCACTGGCTGGCCGACAAACGCGAGGCCCACCATCCCGGTGAACTGACGCCCTGCCTTCCCAATTGGCAGCCAGCGCCGCTTCCCATCACGCTGCTCTACGCCTACGGCTACCAGCCCAGGCGCGTGAAGGCGCTGCTGGCATTTTTGCGCCAGACAATGCCACGCCAATGGCAGCACAACGAGGTCGCGGCTTAGGTTTTGCTTTAACGACTTGCCAGTTAGTCCGCTACCTATTCACAATAGTCGGCCATTCATTGCCAAGGACGCGCCATGCTGGCGGAACTATTTGCGGTAATGGCCCCCGTGCTGGCGGGCGCTGGCCTGGGGTTTACCTGGGTACGACTGGGCCACCCCTATCCGGTCGATTTTGTCACCCGGCTGGTTTTCAATATCGGGACGCCCTCGCTGGTGCTGGCGTCGCTCGCCGGGGCGGAGATAGACGCCAGCACCTTTGGCCGCACCATGCTCTCAACCGCGCTGGTGATCATCTGCATGGCCGGGGCAACGTTTTTTGTGGCCAAGCTTTTGCGTCGTGACTGGCGTGTATTATTGTCCCCCATGATGTACCCCAATACCGGCAATATGGGGCTGCCGGTGGTGCTTTACGCCTTTGGCAGTGCCGGTTTTGTCTACGGTATTACCGTGATGGTCACGGTGTCCCTATTTCAATTTACCGTGGGTACCATGCTGGCCAGCCGGGGGAATCCGCTCAAGTCACTGGCCAAGACGCCGACGGTCTACGCCATCGCCATTGCCATGGCGTTGTTGCTGACCGACACCGAACTGCCGCTTTGGCTGGCCAACAGTGTGGATTTGATGTCGGGCTTTACCGTGCCGCTGATGCTGATCACCCTTGGCGTGTCACTGGCCAGCATTAAGGTCAAAAACCTGCGCTCGGGCCTCGGTTTCAGTCTGGTGCGCATTCCGCTCGCCGCAACGGCAGCCTGGGTGATTGCCGACCTGATGGGGCTTCCCCCGTTGGCCCAGGGGATTTTGGTGCTGCAAATGAGCATGCCGGTCGCGGTATTTAACTACCTGTTTGCCCAGCGTTCTCAGCGTGAACCCGCCTATGTGGCAAGCCTGGTGTTTTGTTCCACCCTGCTGGCATTGGTTTATCTCCCGCTGTTACTTATCTGGCTGATGCCGTGAGCTGAGGACCTAAACAGGGAACCTCTCGGCCCTAAAAGCGTCTCTGCTAAACGCGCCTAATATCTGCCACCTTTTGGGAGAGCCCCAATGCGCCGCTTATCTGCCTATGTATTCCGTCAGCGCTGGTTGACCGCTGTTCTTTTTGGGTTATTCGCCAGCGCCCCTGTCAGCGCCGCCGAAATGATCGAGGAACGCGTTGAGACCGACCAGTTGGCTTTTTCGATCGAAAAGGTCGCCGGTGGTCTCGAACATCCCTGGTCGGTAGCCGTACTCCCGGACGGTCATTTTCTGGTCAGCGAGCGGCCTGGGCAGTTGAACGTGATTGACGCCGAGGGCGGCGAACCGCGTGCCCTTGACGGGTTGCCCGACGTCAGTCAACGCGGCCAGGGCGGACTCCTGGATATTGCCCTGCACCCGCAATTTGGCGACGGCGACCATGACTGGGTCTATTTCACCTGGAGCGAACCCACGGACGGGGGCAGTCGCAGCGCGCTGTCCCGTGTGAAGTGGCAGGGGGACAAGCTGGGTGATGTCGAACATCTGTTTGCCCAGGATCGTGCTTCCTCACCAGGGCGCCATTACGGCTCACGCCTTGCCTGGCTGCCGGACGGCACCCTGCTGATGAGCATTGGCGATCGCGGTCAAAAGCCGACCCGTGCCCAGGCTGATGACGATCACGCAGGCTCTACACTGCGCCTGACCGAGACCGGCGACGCACCCGACGACAATCCCTTTGTGGGCGATGCGTCCACGCTTGATGAAATCTACACCCAGGGCAACCGCAACATTCAGGGCATGGTGGTCCGGCAAGATGGCGAACCCTGGGCTACGGAACATGGCCCCAGAACCGGCGATGAGCTGAATCGCCTGATGGCGGGTGAAAATTACGGCTGGCCCGAGGTCAGCCGAGGCAACGACTATGCGACCAACGAACCAATCGGCGAAGCCTCCAAACCCGGTATGGTTGACCCGGTGTACGTATTCGAAGGCCGGTTTGCGCCGTCCGGTCTGGCAGAAGTCACCAGTAGCGCTTTTGGCGATTGGCAAGGCCAGCTGTTAGCAGGCGGCCTGAGCAGTGAACAGTTGGTCAGGCTGCAGATCGAAGATAATCAGGTGGCTCGCCACGAAGTTATCCTTGATGGAGAGATCGGCCGCATCCGCGACGTGTATCAGGGGCCTGACGAGGCGATTTATCTGCTGACTGATGCCGCCGACGGTGGTCTTTATCGTCTACGTCCTGTCGACTAACGGCTATTCGCTAATTGACGATCCATAACCCCGGTTAACGCATGCGTTTACGAAACTTGATTATTCTGACCGTCATTGTCCCGCTATTCGTTGTCTTAGTGGTGTTTAGCCTGGTGGCGATCAAGTCCATGGAAGATAACGTTCGCTCGAAGCTGCAGAATGAAGTCGACATGATCACCCATGCACTAAGTACGACGCTGGGCTATGCCGTTGCCAGGGAAAGTGACGCCTCGCTCGAGGAAGCGCTGGAAGCCGCTTTCTCGTTTCATCGCATCTACGGGGCCTATGTGTTCGATACCGATGGACGGGAAATCTACGGCCTGGGGCTCGGCCGCGAGTTGTTTAGCCGCGAGGAGATCCAGCAGGTGATCGCGGACGACGAACTTTACGGTGACTACCGACAGTTTGAAGGCTGGACCTACTACTCGGCTCTCAAACCCCTGCGCACACCGGATGGTGAAATAAGTGGCGTACTGCAGGTCAACCGTTTAAATACCGGCATCGAAAACTACACCGGGTTTCTCAGCATCGTGGCCGGGCTGGTGTTCGTGTTTGGCGCCGCGGGCATTGTACTGAGCATCTGGTGGGGATTTCGTCAGTATATCGAACGGCCCTTGAATCGTTTGCTGATGGTCATGCAGCGCGTCGAGGAAGGGGATCGTAGTCAGCGCGCCAACATTGAAGGGCCAGCGGAGTACCGTCGGCTGGCGTCAGGGCTTAACGGCATGCTGGATGCCATGGCCGAGAAAGATCACGACATCGAAGATCGCCAACAGCGCGAAATCGAGCTTGAAAAGCGGCTGCGTAAATCCAAGAAGCTTGCCGAGCTGGGCGTCCTCGCGGCGGGGGTTGCTCATGAAATTGGCGCACCGCTGACCGTGATCAACGGCCAGGCGCAGCGTCTGGCCCGGCGTGACGTCATCGGCGACGACGAACGTGCCCGGTTGAGCCGTATTCGCGGCGAGGTGGAACGGATCGTCGAGATTGTCCGTCAACTGATGGAGCTGGGCCGCCAGCATAACGTTGAAAAAGACCAGCAACCCCTCGACGAGTTGATGCACAACGCCAGCGCCCTGGTGGAAGACGAATTGGAACCCCGTGGGGTACATCTGGAAACCCACCTGCCCCGACCAACGCCAACATTGCTGGCCAACGGGCAGCAAATTATTCAGGTGCTAACCAACCTGTTGCGCAATGCGGCCCAGGCGGAGGGCGTTCGTCACATCCGTGTCCGCGCCGAGCAGCAGCAACACGAGCTTCATTTATGGGTTGAGGATGACGGCCCTGGTATCCCCACCTCGCACCATCAACAGGTATTTGACCCTTTCTTTACCACCAAACCCGTTGGCCAGGGCAGCGGGTTAGGACTTTCGATGGTACATCGAATCATCAACGATCATGGCGGCACGATCGGCGTTTTCAACAGCCCCCTGGGCGGCGCCGGTTTTGAAATCACGCTGCCTCTTTACGACACCACACCTGCATGAGGGCCATGTCTGTGAAGCACCCGGAACATTTTTTACCTTTGTTGGTAGTGGAAGATGACAGCGCCATACGCGAGCTGCTGGAAGAAGAATTACAGGACGCTGGTTACGCTACCCACGGTGTTTCCAGCGCGGAGGATGCCATTGCCCTGTTAAGCCACACGGCCGTATCCCTGATCATTACCGATGTACGTCTGCCGGGTATCAGCGGCATTCAACTGCTCCAGCAGCTACGTCATGAAGGCAGTGAGCTGGGCATTATTGTGATTACGGCCTTTGGTACCATTGATCAGGCCGTTGAAGCGCTCAAGCTCGGAGCCGACGACTTCCTGACCAAACCGCTGGATCTCGACGCCGTACGGGAATCGGTATTTCGCGTGCTGGAACGCCAGCGTCTGGCGGTGTCCCACGTGGCTGACACTAGCCACTTTCACGGCATTGTGGGTCAAAGCGACGCCATGCAGGCGCTGTTCAAGGACGCCTCGCGCCTGGCAAAAAGTGATGCCCCCATTCTACTGCTGGGTGAAAGCGGCACCGGCAAGGAACTTCTGGCTCAGGCGATTCATCAGGAAAGCTGGCGTCACGATGCGCCTTTTGTGGCGGTCAATTGCGCCAGCATTCCCGCTGAGCTGATGGAAAGCGAGTTTTTTGGCCACGTTAAAGGGGCCTTTACCGGCGCCAATGAGGCACGACAGGGCCTCTTTCACAGCGCCCAGGGCGGGAGTCTCTTCCTGGATGAAATCGGCGAAATGCCGATCAACCTTCAGGCAAAACTGCTCCGCGCGCTGCAGGAAAAAACCGTCCGCCCCGTTGGCGGCGAGCGCGAAGAACCGGTTGATGTACGGATCATCGCCGCCACACATCGGCATTTGGAAAAGGAAATCGAGCAGGCCAACTTTCGAAGCGATTTATTCTACCGGTTGGAAACCTTCTCGTTACGCATCCCCCCCTTGCGTGAGCGTGGTCCCGACATTGAGCACCTGGTATTCACCCTGATCGACAAGCATGCCGACGCTCAGCACAAACAGATTGAGCAAATCGAGCCCGATGCGCTGCACTGCCTGCTCCACTACCCCTACCCCGGTAACGTGCGCGAGCTTGAAAATGCCATTATGCGCGCCGTTACGCTCAGTGAAGATGGCACGCTACGCCATCAGCACCTGCCTGAACGACTGCGCGAACAACTCTCTCAGGATGCCGCCCAGACCACCGCGACGGTTACCGGTGAAGTGCTACCCACACCCAGGATGCCTGCGGCCACAGCGGCGCCCTGGCCCAGCCTGGAAGAAGTCGAGAAGCGTTACATCCGCAAGGTATTGGAAGCGACAGGCGGCAACAAACGGCGCACCGCAGAAGTGTTGGGCATCGCCCGCCGCACGCTTTACCGTCGCCTGGAAGATAGCGAAGAGTCCTGATTAAAAACGGATATATAAAAAACGGATAGATAAAAAAAGCCCCCGCGGGCGCGGGGGCTGAAGGGATGATAAACCGTGAAAACAACCGCAGGGAACAAACAGTTGAACGGTTTACCATCGTAGGGACTTGGTAACTAAACTGACTTACTGGCTGCTATCTTCTTCCTCGCCATCCGCGTTTTCTGACTGATCGCCACCGTTACTGTCACCGCTGGCCGAGTCATTTGCTGACAGATCGCTTGCATCCTCGCCGTCACCGGGCATGGGATCCGTCCCATCACCAAAGCCAGGCTCTTCAGTGGCGTCACCTGCCAATGGCTCGCCTTCTTGTGCGGCCTCAGTGCCAGTGGACTCGCCTTCCATTCCTGATTCACCTTGCATGCCTGCTTCGCTTTCCATCGCCGGATCATTTTCCTGCTCAGAAACGAATTGATCATCCTGGGTGGAAGCTCCGTCGGCTGCTTCGCTATTCTGCTGGTCCTGGGTTGTTGCCTCTGGCACGTCTGTGCCATCTGCTTCTTCTTCCTGACCGCAGCCTGCCAATAAAACACCGCTCAAAAGCAAGGCTGCCAGGACACTTGATTGACCATTAAAACGATATAACTTCACGCGCTTACTCCATTCCAGCTTGGACGTTACTGCCCTGTGACGTCAGCATTAAGCAACAAGTTCACAGACAGCAATTTTCAATCTACATCTGTGTGGGTTGCTTACTGTACATGCGTTTATATTGCGTTTAATCAGGTAATTATCGTTCACTAAAGACTTGAGTAAAGTCACATAGAGTACATTTAACGAAACTTCGTACAAACTCTACGCCAACCTTTGCCTAAATAGAATAAAAATTATATTAATCAGTATCTTAAAAAATATAACTGATATTTTTTTGGGCCTGTGCCGCGCTGGCCAGTGGGTGAAAAATGACACATGAGACACTATGCAGCCACCCATGGCGAGGCGTTGTGACACACCCAAAACACTTATGTATAATAATTGGTAATCTTTTAAGCACTTCATCTCATCTTTCTACTTATGGGTGACGGTATTCGCTGGCCTTATGGGTCATTTTTTGTGGCTAAACAGGCGCCAGCACCTAACCCAGTTAACAAAAGGCATCGCCGATGGACGAGACACGAAATGTCAAAATTCAGGTACGAGGCGTAAGCAAGGTCTTTGGGAAAAATCCCAAAAGCGCTCTCAAACTTCGCGACCAGGGATTAAAACGCCCTGAAATTCTTGAAAAAACGGGCCAAACACTGGGGCTTTCCGACATCTCTTTTGATGTTTATGAAGGCGAGCTACTGGTCATCATGGGGCTATCGGGATCGGGTAAATCCACCCTTATCCGCTGCCTAAACCGACTTATCGACACCAGCGAAGGGGATATACTCATCGACGATGAGCATATCCCTTCGCTGAGCGAGAAGGCGTTGCTCGAGTGCCGTCGTCGGCACTTTTCAATGGTGTTCCAGAACTTTGCCCTTTTCCCCCACAAAACGGTGCTGCAAAACGCTCAGTTTGGCTTGGAAATCCGCGGCATCGCCCCCGCTGAACGCGATAAAAAGGCGCGCGAGTCACTCACCCAGGTAGGCCTGGATGGTTGGGAGGATGCGTATCCCAACCAGCTATCCGGCGGTATGCAGCAGCGGGTTGGTCTTGCCCGGGCACTGGCAAACGATGCCAGCGTCCTGCTGATGGACGAAGCCTTTTCGGCGCTGGACCCCTTGATTCGCAAGGATATGCAGCAGGAACTCCTGCAGCTGCAGTCCAGAATGCAGAAAACCACCGTCTTCATTACTCACGACCTGGACGAAGCACTGAATATTGGCGACCGCATCGTGCTGTTGAAGGACGGTGAAGTTGTGCAAATCGGTACCCCAGAAGACATCCTGACCAAACCGGCCGACGACTACGTGCGCCGCTTTATCGAAGGCGTTGACCGCTCGCGCATACTGACGGCCGAGAGCGCCATGCGCCCGGTGCGCACGACCGCCCGGGAAAGCGATGGACCACGCACCGCCTTGCACCGCATGCGTGAAAACAGTGTCGACTCGATTTACGTGACTGACCGGGACCGTAAACTACTCGGGCTTCTCGAAGCCGAGGAGGCCAGCCGCGCTATCGAGGCAGGTGCCGATGCCATTACCGATTACTTGACCCAGGACTTTCGCAAAGTCACCACTGACGAACCGCTTCATAACCTGTTCGCCATGTTCAGCGACAAGAGCTTCCCAATCGCCGTGATAGACGAACAGCAACGGCTGCTCGGCGTCGTGGTGAAAGGGGCAGTACTCGATGAACTCGCTCGGGCAGGAGAATAATCATGGATATTCCAAGCATTCCGTTAGGTTACTGGATTGAAAGCAGTCTGACCTGGCTGACCAGCGAATACTCACTGGTCACACGTGCCATTTCTCGCGTTACACAAACCGGGATCGGCGGTCTCAATGATGGCCTGATGTGGCTCCCGCCGTGGGCATTATTGGCCATTATCGCGCTGTTGTGCTGGAAAGCCGCATCACCGCGCCTTGCCATCGGCGCAGCCGCCGGGATGGCCTTGATATGGAACCTGGGACTCTGGGATCCCATGATCGAAACCTTGACGCTGGTGGTCATCGCCACGCTGGTGGCCGTGGTCATGGCGATTCCGGTCGGCATTGCCGCCGCGCTATCCCAGCGCCTGTACCGCGTTATCATGCCAATCCTCGACTTCATGCAGACCATGCCGGCGTTTGTGTACTTGATTCCGGCCATCCCGTTTTTCGGGATCGGTTCGGTCTCGGCCATTTTTGCGACCGTCATTTTCTCGATGCCGCCAGCGATCCGCTTCACCACCCTCGGCATTCGCCAGGTACCCGTAGAGCTGATTGAAGCCGCTGATGCCTACGGGGCGACCCGCGGTCAGAAGCTTTTCAAGGTGCAGCTGCCGTTATCGCTTCCGACGGTCATGGCCGGCATTAACCAAACGATCATGCTGGCGCTCTCCATGGTGGTCATCGCCGCCATGATCGGCGCGGATGGTCTGGGCAGCGAAGTATGGCGTGCCATCCAACGTCTACGTCCGGGTGACGGCTTTGAAGCCGGCATTGCGGTTGTTATTCTCGCCATGGTGCTTGATCGCCTGACTCAATCGTTCAGTAAGTCGCGCCGTTAAAAGTCCCTACTGGCCTTTTACGGCACCGGCGTTCAAGCTGGTGGGACTTGCACAGCATGGGATACATGCCCATGCTGTAAGCGATACGAAGTAAACACGACTTTGTTTGAGGTGGCTAATGCCACCTCTCCATCCAAGGGAGCAAGTGAATGAAAACTCGTATGCTGAATCGCCGTATCCGTCTCGCCTCGTTGGCACTCGTCTCAGGCGCTGGCCTTGCCGCTGGTGGCATGGTTCAGGCTCAGGACAAAGGCACCGTCAACCTGGCTTATGTGGAGTGGTCATCTGAAGTCGCGTCAACCAACGTGGTTCGCGCTGTACTTGAGCAAGAAGGCTACGATGTCGATATGACATCACTCTCGGCGGCGGCCATGTTCCAGGCGCTGTCTACCGGGGATGCTGACGCTATTGTGGCTGCCTGGCTGCCTTCGACCCATGAGAACTATATGGAGCGCGTTGGCGACAACGTTGACGATCTCGGACCCAACCTGGATGGCACCAAGCTAGGCCTGGTGGTTCCCGAGTATACCGATGTCGATTCCATTGCCGACCTGAACGACAACGCCGACGACTTTAACGGCGAGATTATCGGTATTGATCCTGGTGCGGGCCTGATGTCCCTCACCGAAGAGGTTGTGGATACCTATGATCTTGATCTTCAATTGCGCAGCGGCAGCGGTGCCACCATGACCGCCGCACTCGCAAGCGCTATTGAAAACGAGGAAGACATCGTCGTTACGGGCTGGACACCGCACTGGATGTTCGCCCGCTTTGACGTGAAATACCTGGAAGATCCGGAAAACGTCTACGGTGGCGCCGAGCAGATTCACACTGTCGTGCGCGATGGCCTGGAAGACGACATGCCGGAAGCCTATGCCATTCTTGATGCCTTCGAGTGGACGCCTGAACAGATGGGCGAGGTCATGCTCATGAACCAGGAAGAAGACAGCAACCCCTACGAAAATGCCAAGCAGTGGGTTGAAGATAACCAGGACGTCGTCGAGGAATGGCTTAACAACTAATTTCTCGCCTGGACGATAGAAGAAATGAACTGGTGCGTACTTGCGCACCAGTTCAGTTTTTTAATCTCGTCTAAACCATAGCGATGACCAGCATGCCTTTTACCAATGTTGATCATTACGGAAGTATAGCGAGGAGATTGCCGTGTTTAACAACATTATGGTGCCCGTAGACCTTGCTCACCTGGAAACGCTGGAGCCCGCTTTAGGCGTCGTCGCGGACATGGCCAAACAATATGACGCGAAGATTACCTACGTCAGCGTTACGGCCAATACGCCCACCAGCGTCGCCCGCACGCCTCAGGAATATGAGCAAAAGCTGGACGCTTTCGCTCAGGACCGTCATAAGGTGCATGGGCAACCTGTCAGCATCAAGGTCTATAGCTCGACCGACCCCATTGCCAATGTCGATGACTTGTTGGTGAAAGCCATCGATGAAACAGGCGCGGATCTGGTCATGATGGCGACCCATTTACCAAGCCATCTGGATATCGTCATGCCCTCTCATGGCGGCAAGGTAGCCACACACACCGACGCCTCCGTCTTCCTACTTCGCCCGAGCAAATAAGAATGCGTACTGTTCTATGGCGTACTGTTGTAAATAGCTAAGGGAGCAACTTTGTGGATAACAAATCGCAAGACCAATCGCCAGATGAGACCGCTCCTTCGGAAGGGATTCCTGCTCCGGAGGGGCCAGCCAACCTGATCGATACCGATTACGTTATCGGCCAGGACAACATCACGACCAAAACGATGGGGGTTAACCTTGACCTGCACGGCAAGGTTTTCACCATATCTTCCATCGTCGTACTGCTGTTCGTGATACTTACGTTGGCCCTGCAAGACACCATTGCGCCAATCTACGACGCTGTCTTCAGCTTCCTGACCGGTAATCTCGCCTGGTTCTTTATCCTGGCGGCCAACATATTCGTCATTTTATGTATCGGCCTGGTTTTCTCTCCACTCGGCAAGATTCGCCTGGGTGGGGCAGACGCCAAGCCCGATTTTACCTATATGGGCTGGTTCTCGATGCTCTTCGCAGCAGGCATGGGCATCGGCCTGATGTTTTATGGTGTGAATGAGCCATTGACCCACTTTGGCACGTCTTTCGATGGGGGCAGCTGGGCACCGCTGGCCGGTGCTGAAGGCGACCAGGCCGGTGCAGCGGCGCTTGGCATGGCGGCGACCATCTTCCACTGGGGCTTGCACCCTTGGGCCATCTACTCGGTCGTGGCATTGTCTTTGGCGCTGTTTTCCTTTAACAAAGGGCTTCCCCTTTCCATGCGCTCGGTGTTTTACCCCATTCTGGGTGAGCGTGTCTGGGGCTGGCCTGGCCACTTGATCGATATCCTGGCCGTGTTCGCCACGCTGTTTGGCCTTGCCACCTCGCTTGGCTTGGGGGCTACCCAGGCAGCGGCGGGGTTAACCTACCTGTTTGGTGCGCCAGAATCCGATGTCACCATGATTCTGCTGATCATCGGCATCACGATCATTGCGATCGGTTCTATCATGGCGGGCGTGGACAAAGGTGTTCAGCTACTTTCCAAGATCAATATCGCCATGGCGGCGGTACTGTTGTTCTTCGTGATTGCGGTTGGCCCGACGCTGTTGATCGCTACCGGCTTCTTCGAAAACCTGATCAACTATGCCACCCATCTGCCAGCGCTTTCCAACCCGTTTGGTCGCGAAGATGCCAACTTCAGCCAAGGCTGGACGGCCTTCTACTGGGCATGGTGGATTTCCTGGTCTCCGTACGTCGGTATGTTCATCGCCCGTGTTTCGCGCGGCCGTACCGTACGTGAGTTCATTATCTCGGTAATGCTGGTGCCGTCCACGGTCTCAGTACTTTGGATGACCACCTTCGGTGGCACAGCCATCGATCAATACGTCAGCCAGGGCATCGAAGCCGTTCGCGATGCAGGTATCGACCTGCAGCTGTTCATCATGCTTGAGCAGTTGCCGCTGTCCCAGATCACCTCCTTCGTGGCCATTGTGCTGGTCATCGTGTTCTTCGTGACCTCGTCGGATTCAGGTTCGCTGGTAATCGACTCGATTACCGCTGGTGGCAAGGTCGATGCGCCTAAACCACAGCGTGTATTCTGGGCGATCATCGAAGGCGCGATTGCCATTGCACTGTTGCTCGGTGGCGGCCTGACCGCGTTGCAAACCATGGCGGTCTCGACCGGCTTCCCGTTCACCATCATCCTGCTGGTGGCCTGCTATGCCATTATCAAAGGGTTGATGAGCGAGCCAAAAGCGGTCTAAAAAGACGGTAATGCCAAGCTTGAACGGGCAGCCCAATGGGCTGCCCGTTTTTTATGCTCAGAAAGATGTGGGTGACGCTTGGCGCATCAAGTCCAAAGCGCCCTCAAGGGTGTGCTGGGCTCATAGTGCGTTGCAATCTGCGCCTGCAACAGCTCCGCCGTCGCCATGGCATCGATTAGCGCATGATGCCCTTGATAACTCGGCAACCCGTAGCGACGGCGGCTCGCATCAAGGCGAATAGAGACCGGCGGGCGCCCCAACCAGCGACGAAAACGCGCCCATAGCTTCTGGCGGTGAAGCCGCGCTTCAAGCGACATCGTGTCAATCATCGGAAACATGGCGCCCTCACCGCGCCGCGCCTTGATCGCCGCATCCAAAAACGGGCGTTCAATATGGCGAAAGTGCACCACCACGATCCGCCCTGCCAAGGCCTCCAGCAAAGGATTGATAATCTCATCCAGATCCGGAGCATTGGCGATCTCGGAGTGGGTGATGTGGTGAAAGGTAATTGAGGCCTCATTAAGTGGGCGCGGCGGTTTCACCACCCAGTAGCGGCGCTCGGCAAGTTTGATGCGCCCTAATGTAAACGGCACCAGTCCGATGCTCACAATGGCGTGGCGACGCTCATCCAGTCCCGTCGTCTCCATGTCCAGCGCGACCATCGGCACCTCGGCAATGGGCGTGTCGAGGCTCGGGGGCGGCGTCTCGAAAAAACGCTGAATGGCTGGATCCTGCGCCAGCGGCGCACGTTTTTGCATATACATCGCCCAGTCTGCCTGGGTGATTTTCCGGCGCGGGCGGATAAACGTCATATTAGCGTCCCGTCCGGCTAGATGGCACGGGATAACGGAACTTCAGAAACTTTTGCGCATTGCTGAGCACCTGAAAGGCATCTTTCAAGTTGTGTCGTTCACTATCGGCCACGTTTTCCGGCTCGATATTATTGTCGGGTACACGCTCTTCCTGCAGATCGATCACCTGGTGGCGAATGCGCGACATGCACATGAACTCAAACGCATAGCTCAACTTGTCGCTCATACCGGTGGCCAGGAGTTGCGTATTGGCAATGTCGTCCAGCCGCTGGAAAGTGTTCTGGGCTTTTGAGCCGCAAGCCAACGCATGCACGCGGATCAGGTCGACCATGGGCGCTGTACCACGGCGCTTCAAGTTGATGGAGTTATTATGCTTACCGTCTTTTTCCATTACAAAAGTGCGGAAAAAGCCCAGCGGCGGTGTCCGATTCAGGGCATTACGCGCCATGGCGGCCAAGAAGAGCGGTGACTGCGGGGCCTTTTCAGCAATCAGGTCCTGGAGCGCTTCCACGAAAAGGTCTTCGCCGTAGAGGCTATCAAGATCGAAAAAGATCGAACTGTGCAGCAGCCTTTCCGGGGTTGGATTGTTGATCCAGTCGGTAAAGTAACTTTTCCAGACGCGCAACGGCTGACGCCACTGTGAGTTGGTCGCCATCACGTCGCCCTTGCAGTAGGTATAACCACAGGCATCCAGGCCCTCACTCACAAAGTCCGCCAGCGCCTTGAAATAGTCGTCGTGCTCTTCGGGAACAAAGTCATCCGACAGAATCAGCGCATTATCCTGGTCAGTGACAATACTCTGCTCATTGCGCGCCATCGACCCGTTGACCATGAAACAGTAGGACACCGGCGGGGGTCCCAGTTTTTCCTCGGCAAGCTCCAGCAGACGGCGCGAAAAACTGCGCCCGATGGTCGAGAGTGCACTGCCCACCATGTGGGAATTGGCCCCCTCCTGAACCATCCTGACAAAGGAGGCGCTCACGTCCGGTGCCAAACGCGCCAATCCCTCGATGCTCGACTGGTGGAAAATATTGCTCACCAGATAAAGCCCGCTGTGGGTTTCATAGCGAATGATATCGGAAAGGTGCACCACCCCCATTGGCCGCTGACGATAAAGCACCGGCAGGTGGTGAACGTTGTTACGCAGCATGGTGAGCATTGCTTCGTAGATCGAAACGTCCGACTGAACCGTGATAAGCCGTGAGGAGACCACCTCTCCCACCGGCGTTTGGGGCGAGAGTCCTTCGGCCACAACCCGGGTTCGAAAATCACTGTCGGTCAGGATGCCGCATACCTGCCAGGTTTGCCCTTCGCTATCCTTGAAGCTGTAACGCGGATTACTGCTGCCTTCTTTAAGCACCAGAACGGCTGAGGCTTGAGCCTGACTCACCTGCTGGGCCGCTTGCTGCACCGTGGTCGATGCTTCCACCATGACCGGGTAACGCACCACCAGCTTGCGGATCCGCGTCACCATCATGTCGTTGGATTTCTTTTGCTGCTCTGCGGCGGTTTCCAGTCGCGGACGTTCCACTTCGACGAAATCAGCGAAGTCCTCGTCCTCCTCGCAAAGCTGCTGAAAGACAGCTTTGGGGATAAAGTAAAGCAGCGTGTCTTCGATAGCCTTGGCCGGAAAGCGCACCTTCTGGTTACGCAACAAGCTGAAGTGGCCAAAGATATCGCCTTCCCCCAGCCGGTTATAGAGGTCTCCCTGCCGCCGATACACCTCGACGGCACCGCTACGGATATAGCACAGGTCGGACACCGTATCGTTTAGCGTCAGAATGTCGCTGCCTGTCTTGAAGTAACTGACCTCGACACGGCTGGCGATTTCATCCAGCAAGCTGTCCGAAAGCCTATCGAAAGGGGGGTGCTGCCCCATATGCTGGCGTATTTCTAGTAGTTCGACGTCCAATGCTCTCTCCCCAGACCGTATAACCGGACTTCAACACCTAGCCTCGTATCCACGCTGATACGGGCATTTATACAAGTGTGGCGCTAAGCATAAGACCCGTAAACCCTAACCACGAAAAAGCCCGGCGCTTTTTGCGCCGGGCTTCAAGACCGCTACGTAGCGATGTCATAGAATGACGTTACAACTGGGTGCAACGCTCAATGACTGCTTACGATTCCGCCATTTCCTGAACACGCTGCATCATTTCAGGATCCTGCTGGATTGTTTGACCAATGGCGTTGAACGTATCAACATCTAGGCCGCTGTCTTCAACGACTTCGATCATGCGGTCATTGGCTTCGGTACGGACTTCCTGCTGAGCGGCTTCATCGTCGGCTTCCTGCAGACGCTCAGTGTATTCCTGAGAGATGACCGCAATTTCTTGTGATGCATCGGCAAACTGCTGAAGCTGTTCATCAGAAAAATCTTGCGTCGGTGCCGCTTCTTGAGTGGCCATCGAGCCCTGTGTGGACTCTTGATCCTGCTGGGCATGGGCCGTTGCTGTCATCAAGCCAGTCGCGAGCAGTGCGGCAGAAAACAGGGCAGTCATACGTTGCATAAAAAAACCTCGGTTAACACGTTATGAATGTGGTTTATGTGACGCGGACATAGCGTCGAGGTTCAAACTTTTAAGTAAAGTAATGTAACAAAAAGAACGTTAAGTAACCAACCCTCAACCATATTGGATATTGAGAGCCTTATGAAAGGTGTTATATCGCTCGTACGCCAACGAGATGCCGCGTCACTCGGATTACTCGCCATGCCCGCACTCTTTGTGCTGCTCTGGAGCACCGGCTTTATCGGCGCCAAGTTCGGCCTTCCCTACGCAGAGCCCTTCACGTTTCTATTTATTCGCTTTGTGATGACGGTGCTACTGCTGACGCCGCTGGTATGGATACTTAAAATATCCTGGCCTTCATCACCCAGGTTATGGATCCACATCGCCATTTCAGGTCTCCTTGTTCACGGTACCTATTTAGGTGGCGTCTTCTATGGGATTTCGCTTGGCATGCCTGCCGGTTTGGCGTCGCTGTTGGTCGGCCTGCAACCCCTGCTGACGGCCGCCTGTGCCGGCCCGCTGTTGGGTGAGCGCCTGGCCAGGCAGCAGTGGCTGGGGCTGGGTTTGGGGTTGCTCGGCATCAGTGCGGTACTCGGCAGTCAACTGGAGCTGGGGCAATCGCTATTCAGCGGTTTTGGGCTGGGCGCCCTGTTGAGTGTGATGGCCGCTTTAATGGGCATTTCACTGGGCACGCTTTACCAGAAACGCTTTTGCACGCGTATGCCGCTGCTTTCGGGGGCCGTCATTCAATACCTTGCTGCGGGTGGGGTATTGGGTGTTGGGGCGCTGTTATTCGAAACACGCGACGTCACCTGGTCACTCACTTTTATCTTGACGCTTGGTTGGTTAGTACTGATTCTATCGATAGCCGCTATTCTTCTATTGATGGCGCTGATCAAACGCGGCGAAGCGTCCCGGGTGGCGAGCCTGTTTTATCTGGTGCCACCCGTCACCGCACTACAAGCGTGGTGGCTATTCGATGAACGGCTTTCCTGGATAGGGCTTGGAGGGATGTTCATTGCCATCACCGGCGTCGTACTGGCAGTGCGCAAACCCGCTGCCAAGGCATCACCAACATAACGATACAGAATTTCTCAGGGCTAGTATGAAGACGTCTGAACATCACCATTGCGCGCGTGTGGATGGGCGCTGTAACCGGTGTGATACACCGGTTCCCTTTGCCTTTACCATGGCCTTTCAACCCATTGTCGATGTCGCCGCGCGGCAGGTAGTTTATTACGAAGCGCTGGTACGGGGACCCGATGGCGAGTCGGCAGGATCGATTCTTGAAAAGGTCACCGACGACTTGCTCTATCGGTTCGATCAAGCCTGCCGCATAAAAGCGATTGAATTAGCCAGCACGCTAGGGATGCAGGCGCGTTTATCGATCAACTTCCTGCCTAATGCCGTTTACGAGCCAGAGGCGTGTATCCAGGCGACCCTGGAAACCTCCCAGCGGGTGGGATGGCCTACCGAGCGGCTGAACTTCGAGATCACCGAGACCGAGCGCGTTCAGGACCGGCAGCACATGCGTAACATTATCGAGAGTTACCGGGCGATGGGCTTTACCACCTCCCTTGACGACTTCGGCAACGGCTTCGCGAACCTGGATCTGCTCACCGACCTGCGCCCGGATACTCTGAAGGTTGACCGTGAGATTGTCATGGACTGCAACAGCAACAAGCGCCGCCAGGCGATTCTGCGCAGTCTGGTGGCTCTGGCGGATACGCTGGGTACCCAATTGGTAGCGGAAGGCGTGGAAACCCGAGAAGAATCGCGCTGTTTGATGGCGCTGGGCATTCCGGTACAGCAAGGCTTCTACTTTGCCCGCCCGCAACTGGAAGCGCTACCGGTCATCAACGACGCCCTTTACGACTGATTCAGCCAGGCAATCCAGACCGGTGGCGCCGGGTCGCCGCCGACGATGGCGCCACAGCCTCATCAATCGGCGATATGTTGCAGATAGCTGGCACCGCCCAGATTACGCATCTGTTGGCGCACCCACTGGCTGCGCTGCTCCACCTGGGGGCTTGGACGCGAGGCACTGCGTGTTCGCGGGCTCGGTAATATGGCAGCCAGAAGACTGGCCTGGCGATCGGTCAGCGCGCTGGCCGGGACACCAAAGTAGTGCTGCGCGGCCGCTTCCAACCCGAACACCCCGGCATCCCACTCGGCAACATTGAGGTAGACTTCAAGGATTCGCTGTTTGCCCCATATCAGCTCAATGAGCACGGTAAACCAGGCTTCGAGTCCTTTACGCACCCAGTTCCTGCCCGTCCATAAAAAGACATTTTTGGCAGTTTGCTGACTGATGGTACTGGCTCCCCTCAAGCGCCCACCGTCCATGCTGACCTGCAGGGCGCGGCGAAGCTCAGTGAGATCGAAACCATGGTGGTGGGGAAATCGCTGATCTTCCGCCGCCATGACCGCGACTTTTGCCGAGTCGGCAAGCTGCGACCAACTTCGCCATTCCCGCTGCAGCTGTATCGGCTCGCTGTGCACCCAGCTCTGGATTTTACGCTCGACCATGACCATCGAACCCGGTGGGGGCACCACGCGAAAAAGCATCACCAGGCTCACCGACAGCACCACAAACAGAAATACGCCACGCCAGACCCACCACCATAGCCAGCTTGCCGAGCGACGCAGCGTACGTTTCAACATAAAAGCTTCCTCACCGCTTCAACAAGTGGTCGGCATGGTAGCGAAGATGGTCGTCGATAAAGGTCGCAATGAAGAAGTAGCTATGGTCATAGCCAGGTTGCCGACGCAGGGTAAGCGGATGGTCGTGCGCTTCGCACACGGCTTCAAGGCGTTCAGGCTTGAGCTGCTCGTCAAGGAATTGGTCGGCTTCGCCCTGGTCGATAAACAGGCGTTGCCGTGAAGCGCCATTGGCCACCAGTTCGCAGGCATCGTACTGGCGCCATTGCGCCGGATCGTCTCCCAGGTAGTTGGAAAACGCCTTTTCCCCCCACGGACAGTTCATCGGGTTAACAATCGGGGCAAATGCCGATACCGAACGAAAGCGCCCCGGGTGGCGCAATGCCATGATGAGGGCGCCATGACCGCCCATCGAGTGCCCGCTGATGGATTCGCGGCCATTCACCGGAAAGTGCTGACGAACGACGGATGGCAGTTCCTCGATCACATAATCGTACATGCGGTATTGCGGCTTCCACGGCGCCTGGGTGGCATTGACGTAAAAGCCCGCGCCAGAACCAAGGTCATAGCTATCGTGTTCGCCCGGCAAGTCGGTCCCTCGCGGGCTGGTATCAGGGCAGACGATCGCGATACCCAACTCCGCTGCCAGACGATGTGCACCGGCTTTTTGCATAAAGTTTTCGTCGGTACAGGTTAGCCCCGAGAGCCACCATAACAGCGGCACCCGCTCTTCCTCGGCCTGAGGTGGCAAATAAACCGCAAACACCATGTCGCAATCCAGCGCACGGGAGTAATGCCGATAACGTTTATGCCAGCCACCGTGGCTGCGGTTGGCCGACACCAGTTCCAGGGTTTCACTCATGCTCATGAGCAGGCTCCTTTAAAGCAGCAAACGCGGCGGGTAGCCCCGCCGCGCCCTGTGTTGTTCGTACTATCTTTTTCTCACCATCATACTCAGTAATGCAGGACGGTACGAATGCTCTTGCCCGCGTGCAGTAAATCGAAGGCCTCATTGATCTTCTCGAACGGCATATCGTGGGTAATGAAGTCGTCGATATTGATCTCACCGTTCATGTAGCGCTCGACATAGCCGGGCAGTTCGGTACGCCCTTTGACGCCGCCAAAGGCGGAGCCTTTCCAGACCCGGCCGGTCACCAGTTGGAAGGGCCGTGTGGAAATTTCCTCACCGGCACCGGCCACCCCGATGATGATCGATTCACCCCAGCCTTTGTGGCAGCACTCAAGCGCGGAACGCATGACGTTGACGTTGCCGATGCACTCAAAGGAGTAATCCACCCCGCCGTCAGTCATGTCAACGATCACTTGCTGAATCGGGTCGCTGTAATCCTTGGGATTAACGAAATCCGTGGCGCCGAACTGCTTGGCCAGCTCGAATTTGTCGGGATTAACGTCAATGGCAATGATTTTTGACGCCTTGGCCATGGCGGCCCCTTGAATGACCGCCAGGCCAATCGCGCCAAGGCCAAAGACGGCAATCGTCGCGCCGGGCTCCACCTTGGCGGTGTTCAGCACCGCGCCAATACCGGTGGTTACGCCACAACCCAGCAGGCAGATTTTATCCATCGGTGCCTCTTTGGACACTACTGCCAGGGAGACTTCGGGCAACACGGTGTATTCGCTGAACGTGGACGTCCCCATGTAATGGTGAAGCATCTTGCCATCCAGCGAAAAGCGCGAGGTGCCATCGGGCATCACCCCCTTGCCCTGAGTGGCGCGTACGCTACCGCACAGGTTGGTCTTGCCCGACAGACAGAACTTGCACTGCCCGCATTCGGCCGTATAGAGAGGAATGACGTGGTCACCGGGTTTAAGGCTGGTCACGCCTTCGCCAACCTCTTGCACAACGCCGGCCCCTTCGTGGCCCAGCACAGAAGGAAAATTGCCCTCAGGGTCTGCGCCGGAAAGCGTATAGGCATCGGTATGGCACACGCTGGTTGCCGCCATCTTGACCAGCACTTCGCCTGCCTTGGGCCCCTCTACGTCAATCTCGACCAGTTCCAGGGGCTTGCCTGCTTCCAGTGCTACCGCCGCACGTGACTTCATTCTATTGCTCCTTTACAGCCTGTCAGCGCCGCGCCATTCAGCGCGGGCGTAGTGTTTACTCTTCGTCGGACGTAACCGGTTGATACTCAATGGGCAGCCACTGATAACCGTCGCCGTCCTCGATAATATGCCCGATCCCCGGGAACGGCATATGTGCGCCAGCGACCCAATGCTTGTCATTGACGGCCTCTTCAAGCACCGCTTGACGGGTTTCAATGGCCTGCTCGGGGTCGGAATCAAACTCGATGGCGACCGTGGGATCGTCAAACTGCACGCCGTAGCTATGCACCACATCCCCCCACACCAGCATGGCATCATCGTCTCCGTTCAACATGAAGCTGGTGTGGCCCGGGGTATGGCCGTGGGTATCCTGCGCCACGATGCCCATCAGCATCTCGTCGCCCGGCTCAAAGGGTGTAAAACGACCATCCTCCACGTAGGGTGCCACGGCGTCCTGAGCCATCTCGAAGAAGGCGCGCTGGCCCTCACCCGCAGCTTCCGCACGCGACTCACTCAGCCAGAAATCGGCATCCTGCTGGCTAGCCCGCAGCTCGGCGTTGGGATACACCGCCTCACCGTCGCGGGTCAACCCGCAAACGTGGTCCGGATGAAGGTGGGTCATCAGGATGGTATCCACGTCCTCTGGCTGGTAACCGGACGCACGCATGTTGTCTTCAACATGCCCAAGCGTCGGACCAAAACACGCCGACGACCCGGCATCCACCAGGACAAGGTTTTCACCGGTATTGATCAGAAACGCATTGACGGCGGTCTGAACGCCATCTTCGGAGTCGATGAACAACGCATTGAGGTGCTCACGTATCTCTGATTGCTCCATGCCCTTGAGCAACTGCGTTTCAATCGCCGTATAGCCGTCGTATAGCGCGGTGACTTCGTGGTCATCAACCATCATCCTGAACCAGCCCGATACCTGTTCTGGCCGTTGGTCAGGCGCTGCTGCCGCATTTAATGACACGCCTAACGTCAGGGTTATTGCTGCTTTACCTACTGCCGGAACCCACTGATAGTGAGACATCCATCACCTCCTGGTTTAAAAAGCTGTTACGCCAATGGTTTGCGGTTATCCAAAATTCACGGCGGCTCACTTTACAAGGCCAGTACACAACGGCGTAACTGGTCACAGTGTAGGTCAGCTAGCCGACAAGAATAAAGCGGGATACACTCATAAGATTATTGCTATTGTGCAACAATCCAAATTCAAGCAGGTGAATCGCATGCAGCGCTGGGACCGAATTGAAGCCTTTATTGAGGTGGTCCGTCTGGAAAGCTTCTCGGCAGCAGCGCGCCACCTGAAGGTATCGACCTCTCACATCAGCCGCCTGGTCAGTCAACTCGAGAACCAGTTGGGCGTTCAGCTACTGTACCGGACGACCCGACAAATCCGCCTGACCGATGCAGGCTCTATCTACGTAGAACACTGTCGACATCTGTTTGACGGCTTGCGTGATGCCGAACAGGCACTGAGTGAACAACAGGGCAAACCCCATGGCGTATTGAAACTCACCTCGGCAACGACCTTTGGCGAACGCTACATCGCACCGCTGGTCAACGATTTTCAATGTCTGCACCCTCAGTTGGACGTGCAGATGCACTTCACCAACCGCCCGGTCGAGTTGATCGATGAAGGCTTTGATATTGCGATTCGCATGGGCGTCCTTAAAGATTCCAGCTTGATTGCCCGTCGCCTATGCAAACGCCGTGAGTATATTGTTGGCTCTCAAGCGTACTTTCGCCAGGCGACCCGCCCCCATACGCTCGGCGAACTGAGCCAGCACCGCTGCCTGGTGGGTTCGCGGCCAAACTGGCTGTTTGAAGTCAATGGTCAGCGACGTGAAGTCAAGGTCAACGGTTGCTGGCAGGCCAATTCAGGGCCAGCCCTGCTCGACGCCACACGCAAGGGCCTGGGCCTTGCGCAACTCCCCGACTATTACGTCGTACCTTACCTCGCCAGCGGGGAACTGGTTGCCGTGCTCGAGCCTTTCCAGCATCACGACACCGCCGTCTGGGCGGTCTACCCTCGCCACCGCCACCTTTCACCCAAGATACGCCAGCTGGTGGATTACCTTGTCGACCATATCGATAATTTACTGCCTGATACGCAATGGCGTTAACCGCTCATCCAGGCAAGATCGACATTCGAATCGCGACAACGACATGCTAGCTCGACGTGCGATCACAGAAAGATGACGATATAATGAACGTCCATCCAGGCATGTTTTTCTTTCTGCTTAGCATCACTGCTTACCCACAAAGGACGTTGGTATGTCGACCCCCTTTTCCTGGCCAATCGGCTTTAAACCCCTCTTTCTACGTGCCGTGCTGTACGTGTTATTTATTGGCGCTATCGCGCAAGGTGCCTATCTAGAAGCCCTGTACCTTCCCGATATTCGCTTTTCAGAACTTGGCTTTACCGAGTTTACGCAGACACTGGTATTGGCAACATGCTGCGCGATGTTGATCTACATTCGACAGGCACTGAAGGTCTGGCCAACCGTTACGTTGCTGCTTCTAGGGTTCGTTGCCGCCTCACTGGTACGCGAACAGGATCATTTTCTAGACACCTACGTTGCTGAACATACATGGAAGGCACTGGTTGCGCTGATTGTATTGCCGACGCTTTTCTTAGTCATCAAACATCGCCAGCGCTTTCTGGACGAGTTTGCTGACTACAGCAATACCTTTGCGTTTGGCTTGTTTACCGCCGGGGTGCTGACCACCTACATTTTTTCTCGCCTGTACGGGCGGCAGGAGTTTTGGCAAGCCGTGCTTGAAGATAGCTACTCAGGAACGTTCAAGAGCGTCGCTGAAGAGGTGGTTGAGCTGCTCGGTTACAGCTTGATTCTTATCGCCACCCTGGAGCTGCTACTGCTTGCTCGCCGCGTCCATCGGGCGCGCAAGCAGGCCCCATAGCCCCATATACTCGCCATACAGAAAAACCCCGCCGTTCGATGATGAACGGCGGGGGTTTTTAATACCACTTCAAGCCTTTCGGGTTACTCGTCGAGGAACGAACGCAGCGGTTCGGAGCGGCTCGGATGACGCAGCTTACGTAACGCCTTGGCTTNGATTCTTATCGCCACCCTGGAGCTGCTACTGCTTGCTCGCCGCGTCCATCGGGCGCGCAAGCAGGCCCCATAGCCCCATATACTCGCCATACAGAAAACCCCCGCCGTTCGATGATGAACGGCGGGGTTTTTTAATACCACTTCAAGCCTTTCGGGTTACTCGTCGAGGAACGAACGCAGCGGTTCGGAGCGGCTCGGATGACGCAGCTTACGTAACGCCTTGGCTTCAATCTGGCGAATTCGCTCACGGGTCACATCGAACTGCTTGCCGACCTCTTCAAGCGTGTGGTCGGTGTTCATATCGATACCAAACCGCATGCGCAGCACCTTGGCCTCACGCGCCGTCAAGCCGCCCAACACATTGCGCGTGGCTTCGACCAAGCCTTCGCCGGTGGCCAGATCGATCGGCAGCAGCATGGTGCCGTCCTCGATAAAGTCACCCAGGTGCGAGTCGTCGTCGTCGCCAATGGGCGTCTCCATGGAGATCGGCTCTTTGGCAATCTTGAGCACCTTGCGGACCTTATCTTCCGGCATTTCCAGGCGCTCACCCAGTTCTTCCGGTGTCGGCTCGCGGCCCATTTCCTGCAGCATCTGACGCGATACGCGGTTGAGCTTGTTGATCGTTTCGATCATGTGCACCGGAATACGGATCGTGCGGGCCTGATCGGCAATCGACCGGGTAATCGCCTGACGAATCCACCAGGTCGCATAGGTCGAGAACTTGTAGCCACGGCGATATTCGAACTTGTCGACCGCTTTCATCAGACCAATATTGCCTTCCTGAATCAGATCCAGGAACTGCAAACCGCGATTGGTATACTTCTTGGCAATCGAGATCACCAAGCGCAGGTTGGCTTCCACCATCTCTTTCTTGGCACGGCGGGCTTTCGCTTCGCCGATCGACAGCTTGCGGTTGACCTCTTTCAGGTCAGACACTTTGAGCTGCACCATGTCCTCTTCAAAGGCAATCTTGCGCTGACAGCGGGCAATATCGGCGCGCAGCGATTCCAGACGGTCGGCGTACTTGGGCTGCTCGGACTGAAACGCATCCAGCCATTTCGGGTCTGACTCGCTGCCCGGAAACGACTTGATGAAGGTCTTGCGCGGCACCTTGGCTTTCTTCACGCACATCTGCATGACAGCTTTTTCCTGAGCACGCACCTGCTCAATGCTAATGCGCACCTGCCCCACCAATCGCTCGAAATGCTTGGGCACCAGCTTGATCGGGGAGAACAGCACCGCCAGACGCGCCTGCTCTGCTTTCAGCTCAGCGCTTCCACGACCGTACTTGGTAAAGGCCGCTTCCACCGCTGCGTTCTGCTCACGAATCTGTTCGAAACGCGCACGCGCCTCTTCGGGATCCGGGCCGCCTTCGCTCGCGGTGGAGTCATCGTCTTCGTCGTCGCCTTCAACGTCTTCATCAATCTCTGACACGGGCTCCGGTTCGGGCACTTCTGCTTCCGCCACGCCAGGGATCCCTTCATCCGGGTCGATAAACCCCGAGAAGAGGTCGGACAGCCGACCGGGAGCCTCTTCATCCTGTGTCGCGTCGTAGGCGTCCAGAATAGAGGCCACGGCACCAGGCAAATAGGCCAGCGCCGACATGACTTCGCGTGTCCCCTCTTCAATCCGCTTGGCGATTTCAATCTCGCCTTCGCGGGTCAAGAGCTCAACCGTGCCCATTTCACGCATGTACATGCGCACTGGGTCGGTAGTGCGACCGACGTCGCTTTCCACGGCGGCAAGGGCCGCAACGGCCTCTTCCGCAGCGGACTCGTCCGTGGAGTGATCCGACATCATCAAAGTGTCTTCATCTGGCGCTTCTTCAACGACACTGATACCCATGTCGTTGATCATGCCAATGATGTCTTCCACTTGATCCGGGTCGGCGATATCCTCGGGTAGATGGTCGTTGACCTCGGCATAGGTCAGGTAACCCTGTTCCTTGCCGCGCGCGATCAACTCCTTCAGACGCGACTGCTGCTGTGCATTTCCAGCCATAGAAACCCTATCTCGACGAAGAAGAATGAAGCACCTGAAGCGCTGATGTAAAAACCTGCAAGCCTAACATTATAGCGTGAATGGCTTGAGTTTTTCCAGTTTGTGTATTTGCGCTGTCATTCAGGTGTGTTAGGTTGATTGGTTAGCCACTTTTTAACCCGTGGCATTAGATCTGGAGGCGGCACGGTAATAATTCAACCCGCCTCTCTTCATGTCATGCTGCACAAGCAGCGTTAATGCGGTCGCCGGGACAGTTCCATTACCAAGCTAGCCAGACGCTGCCGCTGTGCTTTATCGAGCTTTTGCCCGTCGCGCTCTTGCGCCAGCAATGCTTCATATTCCTCTCGCGGCGATTGCTGGCGCTGTACATGGCTCAAATGCGCCACTAACCCCGTTAGCTCTGTTTCCCGCGTTGCCCTTGGGATCAGCAGTTCCCGCTTTGCAAAATCAGCCAGCCGGGCACCCTCCGCACTGCCTTGAAAATGCGCCAGAACCACCTGAGGACTGCGATAACGCCCGGCCCTCAAGAGTGCCAGCAATTCCTGGCAGAGACGCACATCACTACCCTCCGGCCCGTCACTGTCCGGCAACCAGGCGTCACTCTCAGGCAGGCTCGCCACCAGGCCGGGTTCGTGAAGCAGTAGCTGTATAATTCGCCCAACCGGCGACAGCGCCTGCTCACGAACCGACCGACGCCCAGGCGCGCTCTTCTGCCTGGAATCCGCCGTACCGGGGGCTTCAACCGACTCCCCACGCGCCTGCTGCTGGCGCGCCACCGCCTTGACACGCTTTTCAAGCAGTTCTTTCAACTGCTCCTGAGCCAAGCCGCTACGCTTGGCAAGCGCCTCAAGCATCAATGACTTGAGCATGCCGTCCGGCACCTTGTTCAATGCCTCAAGCACCTGACTGGCAAACCGTTCACGCCCCTCCACGGTATTCAGGTCACGCCCCTGGGCTGCCTGCTCGAAGAGAAACTCGGACAGCGGCATGGCACAGGTGACGCGGTCCTGAAAAGCCTCGGTTCCTTCCCGGCGTACCAGCGTATCCGGGTCATCGCCTTCCGGCAGAAACAGGAATCGCGCCTCTCGGCCGTCAATCATCATCGGCAGCGCGGTTTCGAGTGCCCGACTGGCCGCCTCGCGGCCAGCCCGGTCGCCGTCGAAACAGAACACCACGCGCCCCACAAGACGGAACAGGCGACTCAAGTGGTCTTCCGTGGTGGCCGTTCCCAGGGTGGCTACGGCATTATGGATGCCGTACTGGGCCAGCGCCACGACGTCCATGTAGCCCTCGACCATCACCAGTTGCTCAAGCCTGCTGGAAGCTTGGCGGGCTTCATAAAGGCCGTAAAGCTCACGCCCTTTATGAAACACGGGGGTTTCCGGGGAGTTGAGGTACTTGGGCTGACCATCCCCCATTACCCGACCACCGAAAGCGATTGTACGACCGCGCAGATCACGAATCGGGAACATGACCCGGTCACGAAAGCGGTCGTAGGTGCGCCCCGTGTCTTCACGGTGAATCAACAGACCATATTCAACCTGTACCGACTCGCTGACACCCCGTTCGCTCAGATGCTGCTTGAGCGCTTCCCAGCCCCCTGGTGCATAGCCAATGCCATAGTCACTGATGACATCACTGGAAAGACCACGCTCATGCAGGTACCGCTTGGCTTCGCCACCCTCCTGCATCTTGAGCCGTTCGCGGTAAAAGCTGGCGGCAAGCTCGAGCAGGTTAACGCCCTCTTTACGCTTTTTTTCGCGTTGCTGAGCGCGCGGGTCATCAGCCCCTTCCCGGGGCACTTCAATTCCCAAGCGCCCGGCCAACTGCTCAACTGCTTCGGGAAACGGCAGCTTGTCGTACTCCATCAAAAACCGCAGCGCATTGCCGTGTGCCCCACAGCCGAAACAGTGATAGAACTGCTTGTCGGCGCTCACCGTAAACGAAGGGGTTTTCTCTTGATGGAAAGGACATAGCCCCGAGTAGTTGCGGCCTGCCTTTTTCAGCTGTACACGCTCACCGACCACCTCCACCACATCAACGCGGCCCAGAAGATCGTCGATAAAACGCTGTGGAATTTGGCCAGCCATGGATGCAGGCATCCTCGCGCGGGGCGCTGATTCGCGAACCTAACGTCATCAGACACTATCGCCAGAAACGGCCATGCCCGATCACCTTAAACACGCTTTGATAAACGCAAAACAAGCGGCCACCTAGATGGCGGCCGCTCGGCATCCCTCTAGAAACACACTATGCATAACACAGCGTGTTTCGGTACGGATCAATAGAGCCGTTCGAAACGCTTTTGTTCACGCTGAATCTTCTTGGCGTGACGCTTTACGGCCGCAGCCGCTTTGCGCTTGCGCTCAGCAGTTGGCTTCTCGTAGTGCTCGCGACGACGTACTTCAGAGAGAACGCCAGCTTTTTCGCAAGAACGCTTGAAGCGACGCAGGGCGACGTCAAACGGCTCGTTATCACGTACTTTTACAGAAGGCATTAAGCACTCACCTACCTTAAGGAGTCTTGAGTTCGGATAGTACGCGCACCGTGACGCATGTTATGCGAGCGCAGTGCACGACTCAGTTTTACAGCGCACAATATTCTAATCCTGCTGGACACGCTTTGCAAATGCTACCACCCGCCTGGCGCTGAGAATGCTAGACTACGGCAACTATTTTTTCACAGAGTTATTGTCCTATGCGCGTACTGGGCATTGAAACGTCCTGCGACGAAACCGGCGTCGCCATTTACGACACCTCGCTGAGCGGCGGCCAAGGCCTGCTCGCCGATGCACTTTACAGTCAAATTGCCATGCACACCGATTACGGTGGCGTTGTGCCCGAACTGGCCTCCCGCGACCACACCCGCAAGCTGCTGCCGCTCATCGAGCAAGTTCTGGACGACGCCGGGCTCCAGCGCCACGACCTTGACGGCATCGCCTACACCGCTGGCCCCGGGCTGGTCGGTGCCTTGATGGTGGGCGCCAGCACCGCCCATGGCATGGCCCGCGGGCTGGGCATTCCCGTGCTTGGCGTGCACCACATGGAAGGCCATTTACTGGCCCCCATGCTCGAAGACGATGCCCCGGACTTCCCATTTGTGGCGCTGCTGGTGTCCGGCGGCCATACCCAACTGGTGAACGTGCAGGGGCTTGGCCACTACCAACTGCTCGGCGAGTCTGTCGACGATGCCGCTGGCGAAGCCTTCGACAAAGCCGCCAAAATGCTTGGACTGGCCTACCCGGGCGGCCCTCACGTGGCAGCGCTGGCCGAACAGGGAGACCCTGAGCGTTTTCGCTTTCCCCGCCCGATGACCGACCGCCCGGGGCTGGATTTCAGCTTTTCCGGGTTGAAAACCCACACCCTCACGGCGATTCGCCAGTTGGAAGCGGCGGGCGAGCTAAATGAGCAGGCCCGTGCTGACGTTGCCCGCGCCTTTGAAGAAGCCGTGGTAGACACCCTGGTCATCAAGTGCCGCCGGGCGCTGGATCAAACCGGCCTTAAGCGCCTGGTCGTGGCGGGCGGCGTAAGCGCCAATCACCGTCTCCGCGAACGACTCGCCCAGGCCTGTGAAAAACGCCGGGCAAAGGCCTACTACCCACGCGGGCGTTTTTGTACCGACAACGGCGCGATGATTGCCTACGTGGGGGCCCAACGACTCGCCACCGGCGAGCAGGACGCCAGCGGCATCATGCAGGCCACACCGCGCTGGCCGCTCGCCGACCTGGTGGCACCGGCCGCACCCTAGCCGCCTCTCAGGAGCCGCCAAATGGCGGCTCCTCACCACGCTTTAGCCGACGAATATTCAGCGCATGACGGGTCAGCACCAGCAGGCTGAACCCGCCAACCACCAGCACATAAGACGGTGCCAGCCAACTGCATACCAGCGGCGCCGCCATAGCGCTCCAAAGCGACGCCAGCGCTGCTGTTTTCAGCCGCCAGGCAAGCAGGGCCCAGACCAGGGCACTGATTAGCGCCACGGCGGGCACCAATACCAGTAGCACACCGAATGCACTGGCCACTGCCTTGCCACCACGAAACCCATGCCATAACGGGTAGCTGTGGCCCAGCAAGACGGCCAGCCCCACCATCCCCTGAAGCCAGACGGGAAAATCCAGCAGCTTGGCGGCGAGCACCGCGGGCATGCCTTTCAGCGCATCCAGCAGCAGCGTGGCTGCCGCCAGACGGGCGCCGTACAGGCGCAGCACATTGGAAAAGCCGGGGTTGTGCGAGCCGTGCTGGCGGGGGTCGGGCACCCCTGCCCAGCGGCAGACGCTAAGCGCCGCCAGCCAACTACCGCTCGCGTATCCCACTAGTATCCATATCATGCCATTGTGCTCACGTTGGCTACTGTTGCTGAGCGCTTTGCTCACGTACAATCGCTCGCTCGTTGTGTTGGGGAAGGCTCATGGACCGCATTTTCATCGAAGCGCTTGAGGTAGATACCATTATTGGCGTCTACGAATGGGAGCGCACCATTCATCAGTCACTGCGCCTGGATTTAACCCTGGCGACCGATATCCGCTCGGCAGCGGCCACCGATGACCTTCGGCTGACGCTGGATTACGCTACCATTTGCCAGCGTATTCAACAGTTTGCTGATACGCATCAGTTTGCCCTGGTGGAGACCTTCGCCGAGCGCCTGGCCGCCTGCCTACGCAATGATTTTCCGATCAGCTGGCTACGACTTACCGTCCACAAACCCGGCGCCGTCCCCAATGCGCGCAGCGTCGGCCTGGAAATCACCCGCGGTACGCTCCCCGAAGAAACCGGAGCACCCGCCTCATGAGCTTAGTGACCGTGAGCCTGGGCAGCAATATCGAGCCCGCCAGACACATTCGCCTATGCCTTGATGCGCTGGCCGACACCTTCGGTACGCTTGAGGTATCCCGGGTGTTCGAGAGTGAACCCGTTGGCTTCAGCGATCGGCGCAATTTTTTCAACCTGGTGGTGGCATTCGAGAGCGACTGGCGACCCGGCGAGCTTCAAGCCTGGGCCAAACAGCTGGAAGCCAACCACGGCCGAACGCCGGAGACAACAAAATACAGCCCCCGCGCGCTGGATATCGACCTGCTGACAGTGGGTGATACCTGCGGCATCGTCGACGGGATCACGCTACCCCGCGCCGAAATCAACTACAACGCCTTTGTCTTGCAGCCCCTGGCCGAACTCCTGCCCACGCACTGCCACCCCCACTGTCGCACCCCCTATGCAACGCTCTGGGCAGCATTTGACCTGGGCGCCCAGCGCTTGTGGGCCATCGATTTCGAATGGCAAGGCAGGTGGATTTCCCGGGCCGACACACCGCTGCGCCAAGCGCTGGCCCGCTAAACCGGCAACGTCAATGGAGCGTTTTCTCGATAGCCAGGTAACGACGCTCTTTTAGCGCAGCCCCCAGCTCGGCCCCCTGAAAACCTTCGGCCATCAGCGACTGTGGACTTACCTGTTGCGCGGCCTGCCAAGCGGCATTCAAGGCATCCACTTGCTCCGGGGCCAACGCCGCCACCAGCGTCAACTGGGTATATACCTGAGCAGGCTTCCGCCAGGCATCGAGGCGCTCGAGCCAGTGAGATACCGCCGCGGCATCGAGCGCACCCTCGACCAGGTGGCGACTCAGGGCCGCATGCCGCGCTAGCTGTGCCACCGCATTCGGCAACCGTAGCCGCCTGGCCAGCGACTCGCGTGCGGCATCGTCCAGTGGCGACACCAGCAGCGCATAGCGCCATTCGGCACTGGCCAGCGCATCATCATCCAGCCCCGGCGACATAGCGTTGAGACAATCACTCAAGCGACCACCCGTTAATTCAGGCCACCAGGTCGTCAGCGCTTCACACTGGTCAAGCGTGGTGAAGTAGCTCGCCGGCTGCTCTTCACCCAGCGCCTTTTCGGTTTCCCGCCATACCCGTTCAGCGGCCAGATAGGCCAGCTCACCGCTGCGGCTGACCTCACCCATCAACGCCATCGTATCCGGCGCAATCACAAAGCCCAGCGTTGTGTAGCGCGCCAGAAAGCGCGCCGTGCGCAACACACGCAGCGGATCTTCGCGAAACGCGGGGGAGACATGCCGTAACTGTCGCTGCTCGATGTCCTGCTGACCATCAAAAGGATCGATCAGGGTGCCATCCGGTGCTTCCGCGATCGCATTGACGGTCAGATCGCGACGCAGCAAGTCATCCTCAAGGGTGACGTCGGGGCTGGCGATCACTTCGAAACCTGCGTAGCCATGCCCGGCTTTCCGCTCGGTGCGTGCCAGAGCATATTCTTCAGCGCTCTCAGGATGAAGAAACACCGGAAAGTCGCGCCCCACTGGCTTGAACCCACGCTTCAGCATCTCATCAGGCGTGGCGCCGACCACCACCCAGTCGTTGTCATAGACCGGCCAGCCCAATAGCTTGTCGCGCACCGCCCCGCCTACTCGGTAAACATCCAGACCGGCGATACGCGGATCGCTGGCGTCCGTCATCGTGGTGAACCTTGTGATTGATGGCTTGGTACACTGGTACACTCCCCCGTCGCCAGATCAAGGGCGGTCAGCTTCCCGCCCCAGGCGCAGCCAGTATCCAGGGCGTCAACTCGCACACGGGCACCGGGCGTTTCTCCACCGAGTGCCGCCCAGTGGCCAAACACTAGTTGAGGATCATCGTCGCGGGGGAACTGGAACCACGGCGCAAACCCCGGAGGAGCGCTTTCAAGCCCCTGATTGGCATCGAAATCCAGGCGCCCTGCGGCATCGATAAAGCGCATGCGGGTGAGCACATTGACAATGCAGCGCAGGCGATCCATACCGTCAAGCGCGTTGCTCCACTGCGCCGGGTGGTTACCGTAAAGCTGGTTTAAAAAGCGCCCTGAGGTCTCGCTCATCAATGCCGCCTGCACTTCGCCGGAAAGTGATACCACCTGGGCAAGATCCCATTGGGGCAGCAGGCCTGCGTGGGTCATCAGCCGGTTCCCTTCATGCACCGCCAGTGGCTGACTCTGAAGCCAGTCGAGCAAACGCTCACGGTCAGGCGCCGCCAACACGGCCTCGAGGCTGGCATGCTTCTTGACCTTGCCACCGCCCCGTGCGGCTACCAGCAAGTGAAAGTCATGATTGCCCAGCACACAGCGAACGCGACTGCCCAACCTTTCAGCTTCGCGCAGGCAGGCCAGGGAGTCGGGCCCTCGGTTGACCAGGTCGCCGACCAGCCAGAGGGTATCCTGCGCCGGATTGAAACTTAGCTTATCCAGCAGGACCATCCATTCGCTATAACAGCCGTGCAGGTCGCCAATCGCATAGGTGCTCATTGTCAAAGGCCTTTCCGGTCATGGGTCGTCAGTGCAGTTGATAAGGTACCGCAAGTCGAAAGGTAGGAACTGCCACTTCAAAAACCCGTTGGGTCGAGGTATCCAGCAAGGTGTAGACGCCTTCCATGACCCCCACGGGCGTCTGCAGCATGGCGCGGCTTGTATAACGAAACTGCTGGCCCGGGCCAATCAGCGGTTGCTGACCCACGACCCCCTTGCCGCGCACTTCCTGGTGTTCGCCGCTGCCATGGGTGATTTTCCAGTAGCGCGCCATCAGTTGAACACTGTGCGGGCTGCCGTTGTGGACGCTGACGGTATAACTGAATACGAAGCGTGATTCTGCTTCGCTGGATTCTTCAGCACGGTATTCGGGGGTCACCGTGACATCGATCGCCAGGTCGCTCATTGTGTGACACCCCCTTCGCTGGCTGCCACGCGGTTGGCGATCGCCACGAACTCGGCCACCGTCAGCGTTTGCGGGCGGCGCACCGGGTCAATACCGAGCGCCTCCAAAACATCGGCACTCACTCGCCCTTTCAGGTTATTGCGCAGCGTTTTGCGCCGCTGACCGAAGGCAAGCTTGACCAGTTCAAATAACAGCGCTGGGTCATCGGCCGGATGGGGCAGCGTTGCATGGGGCGTGAGGCGGACAATGGCTGAGTCGACACTTGGACGCGGTACAAAGGCCTCAGGCGGGACAATAAAGAGTTGCTCGACCTGGCAGTAATACTGGGCCATGACCGATAAGCGCCCCCAGTCAGGGCCGCCAGGCTCGGCCGCCAAGCGTTCCACCACCTCTTTTTGCAGCATGAAATGCATGTCGGCAATGGCATCGCCCATGGTCAGCAGGTGCACAATCAAGGGCGTCGAGATGTTGTAGGGCAGGTTGCCCACCACACGTAACCCGGGGCCATCGCCTTTGAGGGCGGTGAAATCGAATTTCAGCGCGTCGCCTTCATGGATGACAAAATCCGGGTAATTGAAAAACTGCACGCGCAAGCCTGGAATCAGGTCGCGGTCGAGCTCGACAACCTCCAGCGCACCGGCGGCCTCCAGCAGGGGCTCGGTAAGCGCGCCCTGACCCGGGCCAATTTCAATCAGCCGGTCGCCTTCGCGTGGGCCAATGGCCCGCACAATGCGCGAAATGATCCCCAGGTCACGGAGAAAGTTCTGACCAAAACGTTTACGGGCGCGGTGCTGCTGGGGCGCGTGAGACATCTAACACGATTCCTTGGGGGTCGGTCGTTGGCCAAAAGGCCTGAATAACTACATGGTTGCGTCGCGCGGTGCTAGCCCAACGAGGCGTCGCGCTGGTCGGCGAGCCGCCGCGCCAGCGATAGCGCCACTTGCAGGCTACCGGGGTCGGCAACGCCCTTGCCTGCCAGCGTTAACGCCGTGCCATGGTCAACAGAGGTACGCACTATCGGCAGGCCCAGGGTGATGTTGGCGGCCTGCCCAAAGCCTGCGTATTTTAACACCGCCAGTCCCTGGTCATGATACATGGCGAGGACAGCATCGACACCGGCCAGATGGCGCGGGGTAAACAGCGTATCGGCGGGGAAAGGGCCGCTGATCGCCATGCCCGTCTGGCGCAGCTTGTCGAGGGCGGGAATAATGACATCCAGCTCTTCGCGCCCGAGATGGCCGTCTTCCCCGGCATGGGGGTTCAGGCCGCACACCGCAATGCGCGGGGTCGAAAGGCCGAACTGGTGGCGTAAATCGGCCTCCAGCAGGCGGCTGATACGTATCACACGCTCAAAGGTAATGGCATCCGCCACCTCACGCAGCGGTAAGTGCGTGGTCGCGAGCGCCACGCGCAGGTCACCGCTGCCCTCCCAACCAGGCGCTTGCGCATGCAGGGCGCGATCGGTGGCTAGCATCATGACCACCTCGTCAACGCCGCAGGCGTCGCGCAGCCATTCGGTGTGCCCGGTAAAGCCCGCAAAACCTGCGTCGATAATCACGCCTTTGTGCAACGGCGCGGTGACCATCGCCGCCGCCTGTCCAGCCTGGCAAGCCGTCACGGCAAGCGCCAAGGTCTCAAGCACGTAGCGACTGTTAGCGGTGTTGAGCTCGCCTGGAACCGCGGGTTCGGCGAGTTCAACCGGCCAGACCGCAAGCGTTGCCGCCCGCTGTGCCGGCAGTGCTTGCGACGGCGATACCTCAATGATGTCGACCTCAAGCGACAAGGCCGCGGCGCGTTGCCGCAACATCTGCAGGTCGCCAATCGCGACGGTACCGGCGGGCAAGGCCCCCTGAGCTGCCAGCATCAGCGTCAATTCAGGTCCGATACCGGCGGGTTCACCGGTGGTTATCGCCAACGGCGTTGAGCCACGAGCTTCCATCAAAGACGAATATCAACGAAGGCTTGCGAGCGGATTTGCTGCTGCCAGGTTTCCAGCTCCTGATTGGCGCGGCGCTGGAAGATGGCCTGGCGGACTTCTTCACGCTGGGCTTCCTGGGTCACATCTTGCTGACGCCGATCAAGCACCTCGATAATGTGATAACCGAACTGCGAACGGACCGGCTCGGAGATCTGGTTGACCGCTAGGCCACGCATGGCTTCTTCAAACGCTGGCACCGTCTGCCCAGGGCGCAACCAGCCGAGATCTCCCCCGTTAAGCGCACTGCCATCGTCGTCGCTCATTTCACGGGCCACCTTGGCGAAATCTTCGCCCTGCGCCAGGCGCTCGCGCACTTCCTCGGCTTGCGCCCGCGCCTGGTCCTCACCCCGGGTGGGGGTCAGCTCAATGAGCACGTGACGGGCACGGGTCTCCTGGATAACGGCTTCTTCGTCTGCCTGCCCCATCTGCTGGCTCAAATAGCGGTCAACCTCGCTGTCGCTGACATTGACCTGACGACCGACCTGTCTCTGTTGAACTTGGCGTATCAACATTTCTCTACGCACATTCTCACGAACACTGGCCAGCGTCATGCCATCGGCTTCCACCGCATCGGCAAACTCTTCAAGGGTCATGTTGTTGGATTCGGCGATGGAACGGACTTGCCGGTTCAGTTCGGTATCGTCGATGGTGATGTTGGCATCGCGAGCCATCTGCAACTGAATCTCTTCAAGCACCATGCGCTCCAGCACCTGTTCTTCCAACTGCTGGCGGGAGGGGAGCGATTCACCCCGCGACTGCGCCTGACTTTCGATCTGCGCCAACCGGTTATCCAGCTCACTGCGCATGATAACGCCGTCGTTGACCACCGCGACCACACTGTCCAGCGCCTGGCGCTCCGTGGGCGCCGAGGTCTGGGCCTGAGCACTCAGAGGCACAGCGGCCGCCATGCAAAGAGCCAGCGCACCTCCCAATGAAAGCAGGGTGGCACGGGCGAACAAGGTCTTTCTCAATTTCATAACGTCAGTCTCAATCAGTCGCCATTCTAAAGGCTAATTTATAAAGGCGTCGGGCGGTAACCCGGAATGGTTTGTTCAAAGAACCCATCGGCATTCTGGCCAACGCCGCCTAAACCGCGGAACACAAAGCGCAGGAAGATACCGCGGTCGTTAAAATCATCATCGATACGCGCAGTGTCACTGTCATCGACCCATTCACGCCACACCAGCTGCAGACCATAGCAACAGTCGTTCCACTGCACGCCCACCAGTTGCTCAAGTGAGCGGTCATTGGTTTGATCGTGAAGGTAACGGCCGATCAGATCAATCTGTGGACTGGCCTTCCAGGCAAAGGACAGGTCCCATTCTTCACGATCATAGTTGCGGAATTCGTCATCGCTGGGTTCCACGCCCGGGTTGAAATCTTCGATTTCCCAACGGTAGCCAAGGTTCACTACATGGCCCTCAGGGTGACGATAGCGTACGTCGACGGTAGAGCTTTCTGTACGCTCGCGCTTGTCGTCGTAGAGCCACTCGTAGCCGGTGCTCCAGCGGTCATTAATCTGCCAGTCAACCTGCGTCACCAGCGGCGAGCGATCACGGGTGGCTTTATAGCGGCTTTCAGTGCCTCTGTCTGGCAGCTCATCGGCGTTGCCTTCAATATCTATTCTTCGCTCGTCGAAGTAGACGCTTTGCCCGACACCCACGGATAGCCGTTCGCGGCCGGTTGCGTCTTCAAGCACCCGTGACTCGACCCCCAACGACAGTCGATTCAAATCACCCACCCGGTCGGCACCGGAAAAACGCTGGGCCGACCAAAGCTGATTCCAGGAAAAGGGGCGCTCGCGACTGTCGAAACTAGGTAGATCACTCTGGTCGGTACGCGGCACAAAGGCGTAGTTCAAGCGTGGCTCCAGGGTTTGCCGGTAGTCACGCCCACCCAGCGCCAGTTCACGCTCAAACACCAGGCCGCTGTCCACGGACGTCACCGCAACGCTACGACTCGGCGATTCGCTGTTTTCGGTCACCCGGTTACCATAGTCCAACTGATAATCGGTGTGCCAAAGCTCTGTGCGGGGCTCGATATAACCCCACGGGCGCTCGAACCGCCAACCCACGGCGGGGGTTAGGTGCAAGCGACTCCCTGTCGCCGCTTCGCGCTCAATAACGCGCTGTTCGTTCACATCACGCCAGAAGTAGGTCGCGTTGGAGCGCCACTGGCTGTAAAAACCGTTACCCAGTTGCCAACGGGCGTTGGCGGTCAGGCTTGGCAGGCGGTAAAAAGGCTTGTTGCGTTCGTTAAGCGGGTCATCCAGGCGCTGAAACCCCTGAGCCCGGGCATCCAGTTGCCAACGTTCGCCACGGTAATCGACCTGCGCCAGGCGCTCCATGCTGACCCGGTCACTGCTGCCGAACTCACCGCCGAAGTCATCGAAGTAACGCCCGTCGCTGGCGGCGCCGTAATTTAAACGGTAACGACTCCGCGGGTTGATGCGCCCGGCGTTCTGGGTCTCGAAATACCAGCGATCCTGCCCGGCAAAACGGCCTTCCGCGCCACCCGAGCCGCCGTCATCGCTGTTCAGATAGCCCGCTTCTACGGTGCCGGCAATATCGTCCTGCAGATAGCGGAACTCGCCGTTCAGCAGCAGCCCGTGGTCGGTCATCCAGCGGGGGGTGATGGTCGCGTCGCGATTGGGCGCAATGTTCCAGTAAAACGGCTGTGTATAGTCGACCCCGTCACCGGACACAGAAATCGCCGGGGTCAACAGGCCGGTGTGGCGACGGTCATCGATCGGGAAGCGTACCCAGGGGACGTACATCACGGGCACGTCCTTGATTTCCAGACGCGCATGACGCGCAGTGCCGAAACCCGCCGCCTGATCCAGGCGAATATCGCTACTCACCAGCTGCCAGGTATTTTGGCCGGGATCACAGGTGGTGAAGCTGGCATCCTGCAGGCGGTACTGGTCCTTTTCCAGTTGTTCCAGCTGGACCGCCTGCCCGCGCAGATGCTGGTCGTAAAGCACGAATTGACTATCGTCCAGCTGCGTGCGGTCCTCGTTGAGCATGATCTCAGCCGTATTGCCCCGCACCAGGGCAGTGCCGTCGCGCAGCGCAATATTGCCCTCGGCGTATACCCGCTCGCGGTCAGCGGGCATGGTGACCTGTTCCGCTTCAACCTCTTCGTTCGCTCGTCGCAATACCACGTCGCCACGCAGAATCGTTTTTCCATCGGTAGCGTAGTCAGCCTCAGTGGCCTCGGCCGCCAGCGTTTCCGGATTGTCCTGTTCCGCCAGGCGGTAGCCGGGCATCACGTAACGCCCACGGCATAGCTGAGTTGCCGCTTCTTCTCGTCCCCAAGGCTGCCAGTCCAGCGCCTCCGCCGAGAGTGGCTCGCTCTGTGCCACGACGGAAAAAGAGGCGCTTGCCAGCAAACTGCCCATCAATGTTTGCGCCACTGGCACCGCGCGCGAAAATCGCTTGCCCATGTTCGTTATCCTTGGCATCGAGAATCGGTATTATACAGTCCGCATCATGCCCGACCAGCCAGGAGCTTGCATGTCTTCATCGCGGATTAACGCCCTCATTTCATGGGCCGCGCAACAACACGGTCTTTCCATAGACGCTATTTCCCTTGCCCCGGCCGGGGGTGACGCCAGTTTTCGGCGCTACTTCCGGCTCACGCTACCCGACGGTACGACCCGGGTGGTCATGGATGCCCCTCCCCTGCAGGAAGATAGTCAACCGTTCGTGACCATCGCTCGACGCTTTCGCAGCGCAGGCTTACCCGTCCCTCAGGTACATGCGGCCGACCTGGCGCAGGGTTTTTTACTGCTGGACGATCTGGGTAACACGCCCTTGCAGCAGTTGTTCTCTGATGATGCGCGTATTAGAGGCTATCATAATCAGGCGCTATCGCTGATTGCCGATTTGCAAAATCGTGTATCGCCCGAGGCGCTGCCCGTTTATGACGCCGCGCTATTGGGCCGGGAGCTCGACCTGTTTCCCGAGTGGTGCCTCAGCGAATGGCTGGGCATCGAGGCGCCCGGGAGCTGGACGGCGTTGCGGGCCGAGCTCATTGAACAGTCCCTGACCCAGCCCGTGGTCTGCGTGCACCGCGACTTTGACGCCATGAATTTGATGGTGCTGGATCAGCGCCTTTACATGATCGACTTTCAGGACGCCGTCGCCGGGCCACTCAGCTACGATGCCATCTCGCTGCTGCGGGGACGCTACCTGCGTTTCAGCGAACAGCAGTTTGCGGCGTTCATTCGTGCCTTTCACGCGCAGGCTCAACAGGACGGCCGCCTGTCGCAGCACCTTGATGCCGACACGTTTCTCACCCAGAGCCAGGCCATGGCCGCCCAGCGGACCCTTAAAGTACTGGGTATTTTCTGCCGCCTTACCCTGCGCGACCAAAAAGCCGGTTACCTGGCGCGCCTGCCGCACTTTTTGGACCACCTGGACGACAGCCTGGCCGGCCTGCCCAACCATGCCGAGTTCGCCCACTGGGCGTCCAGCACCCTGCGCCCCGCCATCACGGCACGTTTAAGTGAGGTAGGCGAATGAAGGCAATGATTCTGGCGGCCGGTCTCGGCAAACGCATGCGCCCACTCACCGACCACTGCCCCAAGCCCTTGCTGCCCGTTGCCGGTAAGCCGCTCATCGTCCACCATCTTGAACGGCTCAAACGCGCGGGCATTGATCAGGTGGTGATCAACGTCAGCTACCGCGGCGAGCAGATTATCGAGGCATTGGGCGACGGCCACGCCCATGGGGTCCATATCCAGTGGAGCCGTGAAGCCACCCCGCTCGAGACCGGCGGCGGTATTCTTCACGCCTTGCCTTTACTGGGCGAGAACCCGTTTTTACTCATCAATGGCGATGTCTGGTGCGATCACCTGCCGGATGTAGGCGCCCTGGCGAAGGATGATCTGGCGCATCTGGTGCTGGTGGATAACCCTGGGCACCACCCTGACGGGGATTTCGCCTTGCGCGGCAATCGCATCTACCAAGGCCCTGCCCCGCGCCTGACCTTCGCGGGCATCAGCCTGATACGCCCGGCGCTGGTGGCGAATCACCCGGCAGGCGCCTTTGCCCTGGCGCCGCTGTTGAAACACGCCATCGACAGCCAGCGCGTCAGCGGCGAATACACCGCACAGCACTGGGTCGATGTGGGCACCCCGGAACGCCTTGCCGAGCTGGACACTCACCTGCAAGACCGGAGGTATCCCCAATGACCGCCAGGCACCTGGAAGCCGCCGTCGCCACGACTCCCCTGGTGGCGGTATACGGCACGCTTAAGCAAGGCCTGAATAACGCCCACTGGCTGTCGACAGCAACCCGGCTGGGCGGCGATACCTGCACGGCACTGACCCTCTACGACATCGGCCCCTACCCCGGGGCAAAATGGCAGGCATCGTGCGGGATAAGCCTTGAGGTGTATCGCGTGACGGCCAGCCAGCTTGCCCACCTGGACGCTCTGGAAGATCACCGCCACGAGGCGCCTGAACAGGGCGAGTACCAGCGCCAACTGCTCACGACCCGTTTCGGCAAGGCTTGGGTGTATATTTATAACCCCAGCGTCGACGGCCGCGTGATGATTGCCGAGGGTGGCTGGCCGCCCCAATGAGGCCACCATGAGACAGTGCAGTGCGAACCAGGTAAGAGATGTTATGCTGCGCGACTTACTTTTTATCAGCCAGCCGCCTGAATGAGGAGAGCAACGTGAAAGCACGCGTAAAATGGACAGATGGTCGCCAGTTCGTCGCTGAGTCGGGCAGCGGCCACAGCGTGGTGATTGACGGCCCGCCCGATCACGGCGGCCGCAACACCGGCCCAAGGCCCATGGAAATGCTGCTGATGGGCATGGGCAGCTGCACGGCATTTGATATCCTGAACATTCTCGACAAGGCCCGCGCCGACGTCACCGACTGCGTGGCAGAGCTTGACGCTGAGCGGGCCGACAGCGTGCCTTCGGTGTTTACGCGTATTCACGTGCACTTTGTGGTCACCGGTCGCGCGCTGAAAGAAAAACAGGTCCAGCGCGCCGTCGAGCTGTCCGCAGAAAAATACTGCAGTGCATCGATCATGCTGACCAACGGCGGCGTCGAGATCACCCATTCTTACGAGATCGTCGACGCTTGAACGCCGTGGCATTGAAAAGCATTCAAGCTTAGGCAGGCAGGCCAAAAAACTTGCCCTGTTGGATGCATCCTGCGTCCGGGGCGGGCATAATACGCCCGCTTATTGAGTGCCTGGGATGACCAGGTGTTGAATTGAGTGCTCATCACCATGCGTCGCTAACGCATGATCGGTTCCGGCGTTGGCTCGTCGGGGTGTTTTCATCTGCCATAGGGAGGCTCGGACGTGTCAGATAATCTCCGACTCCACGGGTTTAACAACCTGACCAGCTCGCTAAGCTTCAACATTTACGATATCTGTTACGCCAAGACAGAAGAGCAGCGTGCGGCTTATATCGATTACATCGATGAGCTCTACAATGCCGAACGGCTAACGCAGATTCTTAAAGACGTGACCAACATCATTGGCGCCCATGTGCTGAACATTTCACGTCAGGATTATGAGCCCCACGGCGCCAGCGTGACGATTCTGATTGCCGAACATGAGTTGGATGAAACAGATCCCGAGCAAATAGAACCCGGGCCGGGGCCATTACCTGAAACCGTGGTCGCGCACCTGGATAAAAGCCATGTCACGGTGCACAGCTACCCTGAGTCACATCCGGATAACGGCATCAGCACCTTCCGTCTGGATATCGATGTCTCGACCTGTGGTCATATCAGCCCCCTCAAGGCGCTGAACTACCTGATCCACAGCTTCGACTCCGACATCGTGACGATGGATTACCGTGTTCGCGGCTTTACCCGCGACGTGGACGGCAAGAAGCTGTTTATCGACCACGACATCACCTCGATCCAGGATTACCTGGCCGAAGACACCAAGCATGCCTATCAAATGATCGACGTGAACGTGTACCAGGAAAACATGTTCCATACCAAGATGCTGCTCAAGGACTTCGAGCTGGACAACTACCTGTTCGGCACCTCGAGCCGGGATATCACCTTCGAGGAAGCGCGAGACATTGAAGACCGCTTGCGCAAGGAAATGCTCGAGATCTTCTACTCGCGCAACCTCGACTGAGGGCGTTCGGCTAGTAAACCCCCGGCTCACCCTCGGGCCGGGTCTTGAAACGCCGATGCAACCAGAGATACTGCTCGGGGTGCTGGCGAATCGCCTGCTCGATAAAGGCATTGACCCGAGTGGCATCGGCCACTTCATCGTGGCTGGGATAATCTTCCAGCGCGGGCAGCCACTCGTAGGTGTAGGTACGGTTATCGGGGTTGCGGTAGAAAATCAACGGCACGACCTGCGCCCCGGTCATCCGCGCAATTTTGGCGGTTAACCGCACGGTCGCGGCCTGTTGACCAAAAAACGGGGCAAACACGCTGGCATCACGGCCAAAGTCCTGGTCGGGTGAATACCATACCGAGTGTCCGGCCTTCAGCCGCCGTATAACGCTGCGCAGGTCATGACGGTGAATCATCTCATCGAACACCCGCCGACGGGCGCGGGTCATGAAGCGGTCGAACAGCGGGTTATTGTGCGGGCGGTAGACCGCGTCCGAGCGGAAAAACAGCGAATGCAGCGCGCCTCCCAGATCCAGCGGCGAAAAATGCACGCCGATAATCAGCACCCCCTTCCCCTGCGCCTGGGCCCTGGCCAGATTTTCTTCGCCGATGCACGCGACGCGATGGCGAAAGTCCTCGGGGCTGCGGCACCACGCAACGGCGGTTTCCATCAGCCCGATACCATTGGCAATAAAGGTCTGCTTGACCAACCGGCGCTGTTCGTCAGGACTTTTTTCAGGAAAACAAAGCCTTATATTGACGTCGGTAATGTGCCGACGGCGTTTGGCAAAGCGCCAGGCCAAACGCCCGATTGCCGACCCGATCGCCATGTTCAATCGCCAGGGAAGCCATGCCACGACATGCATGGACGCAATGGCCGCCCAGGTGGGCCAAAAGCGCGGGTGCGCGAAAGAACGGGGATACGATGAACCTGACATGTGTCTCGTCGCCATTTATACAAAAGCGCCATGATAACGGCGCGGCACGCGGGGCAACACCCCTGTCAGCAAGGTATAGCTGATGGTATCGCAGTGGCGAGCAACGTCATCCACCGATAGCACCGTGCCATTGCTTGCACGCCCCCAAAGCACCACCTCGCTGCCAATGACGGCATCGGGCACGCCGCTGACATCCACCGTGAACATGTCCATGGAGACCTTGCCTGCCAGCGAACAGCGCTGACCGTTCACCAGCACTGGCGTGCCATCCTGGGCGTGGCGGTCGTAGCCATCGCCATAGCCCCCGGCCACCACCGCGATGCGCGAGGGACGCGGTGCCCGCCGGGGG